>CASGBM010000092.1 GCA_949299615.1 uncultured Eubacteriales bacterium
GCGGAGAGCGCCGTGCGAACGAAAGCCCTTGTTTTCAAGCGAAAACTCTTGAAAAGAGGTTTCGACTTGAAGCGTGTCGACTTTATCGACACGCTGAGACGCCGGCAAAAGCCGGCGCCTTTTTTGCGGTAAAACAGCGGAAAACGCTATTTTTTACCATAATCTTTGTTCTCTTTCCGGCCGCCCGGAGCAGCAAAATCATCCGGATCCGGGGGACCGTAATCGTAAATATCCCGATAGGCTTCCTGCGCGTCTTCATTTTCCGGAAGATTTGGGATTAAACCGGTGCATTCTGAAGAAGAAGCGGTACAGTTTAACTTTAGCGCATCCGCATGATCCGCCGGGGATTGTATGTCTTTCTTTTTGGGACGCATTACATCATCTCCTCATGATTTAGGGTATGATGCTAGTTTTAACCATGAGGAAAAATTTATGCAAAATCAGGGCCGGAAAGCAAAAGATTCCTTACCATTTGCGTTTGCTTTCAATCACTTTTCCGCAAACGCGGACCCGCAAAACATCATGGCCGGTAAACTTAATCGGGGGATAATATGGGTTAAACGAGATGAGCTCAATGCTGTTTTCATCATATATCACTTTTTTTACAACGCCTTCCTGTCCGTCGACAATAAAAACGCCGACATCGCCGCTGTCAACAGAGGTCTGTTTTCGGATTAAAAGATAGTCGCCGTCGTCAATTTTCGGCGACATGCTGTCGCCGCTCACTTTCAGCCAAAAATAATTCTCGCTGGAGTATTTATTGTCAGCAGGCTCATACCCGATAATATCTTCGCTTGCAAGAACACCGTTTCCGGCGCAAACCTTGCCGACAACCGGAAGTATGTTTGTCCGTTCTGTTTGGAACACGTACTGTGGGGAGGTATCCGTTTTAACGGGATATTCTGTCAAGCTGTCTAAAGAAACATCAAAAAGCAACGCAATTTTTTTTAAAGTATCCAAGTCAGGTTCGCGCCGGTTCTGTTCATACATTCCCACGGCGCTGGTAGAGATCCCCAGTTTTTTTGCCAAATCGCGCTGGGTCATATTCTTTCCGCGTAATTCTCTGATTTTATCACCAAGCATGAAAAACACTCCCCTCTGGAATTTATAATAACACACAGTGTGTATAAAAGCAAGAATAAAATAAAAAAAGATTCTTTTTTTTCTTAAAATATATTATAATAGTTATGATGAATGCCTGTAAAACTTAGGACCTTAAAAAACATGAGCGGGGAAAGGACACCATATGACAGAACTGGAGTTTGGAATATTAAATCAAATACAACAATGGCTGCAATGTGATTTTTTAGACTTTTTCATGCCGCGCATATCCGCTTTGGGAAACGGCGGATTTATCTGGATTGCCGCAGGACTTTTGCTGCTTATCTCCAAGCGCTACCGCAAGGATGGAGTTTGTGTTTTGCTTGCGCTGCTTCTTTCCTTTTTGATTTGCAACCTCACGCTAAAACCGCTCGCAGCACGTATGCGCCCCTGCTGGGAAACGGTGCAGCATGTGCTTCTAATTCCAGTGCCGCGCGACTTTTCATTTCCTTCCGGTCATACGGCGTCTTCGTTTGCCGCGGCGACAGCTATTTTTCATGCCAACCGCAGGCTGGGCTGGTGTGCGTTTGCGCTGGCGGCGGTGATCGCATTTTCCCGGTTGTATCTGTATGTCCATTTTCCCACCGATGTTTTGGCAGGGGCGTTGCTCGGCGCGTTTTGCGCGTGGGTAGTTATGCGGGTGCTGTTCCGTGCGGCAAAACCCAGAAGAGCAAAAGAAAGGAAATAAAAAAGCGGCAGTAAAACGGGACCATGATTTTCATGTTTTGTTGCATGTTTCCACTTTGGCGGACATATATTGTACCGGAGGTGGAACCGTGCGCAGGGTAAAAAAATTTATATTAAACGCGGCGGTCTTAACCGCAACTTCGCTGCTTATGCGAACGATCGGCGTTTCATTTAATGTTTATATTTCCAATAAATTAGGGGCAGCCGGTGCAGGGCTGTTTCAGCTTATCATGTCGGTTTATACATTTGCTGTAACAGTTGCAACCTCTGGGATACACCTTGCGGCAACTCGGCTGGTAACAGAAGAACTTGCCGCGGGCTCTGAAAAAGGGGCAAAGAGGGTAGTCAGGCGATGCCTTTGCTACAGCATATTTTTTGGTTGTGCGGCGGCAGGCGCTTTATTTTTTTCCGCCAAAGCGCTGGGAACGAATATTTTGGGAGACGAAAGAACCATCCCCTCTTTATATGCGCTGTCGTTTAGCCTGCCGTTTATCGCCATGTCTTCTGTTTTCAGCGGATATTTTACAGCCGTCCGGCGCGTGGTAAAAAGTGCATCCGCCCAGCTTTTTGAACAGTTTGTGCGTATCTGCGCCTCCGTCATCGGGCTGAACCTTCTGGCTCCGGACGGAATCCAGTATGCCTGCCTTGCGATTGTAATCGGCGGAAGCCTGGCGGAAACGTTATCGTTTGGTTATCAATTTTTGCTGTATCGTTTGGATCAGCGCAGATATCAAAAGGAGGGAAGATCCGGCAAAAAATTAACCAAACGTATGCTTTTCATTGCGCTACCGGTTGCTGTCAGCGCATATGCACGTTCGGCATTAACTACCATAGAACATATTTTAATTCCGCCACGTTTGCGCGCTTTCGGTTACAGCAAGGAAGAAGCGCTTGCCCGTTATGGCGTGGTACATGGCATGGCGCTCCCGGTGCTGCTGTTTCCTTCGGCATTTTTAACGGCGTTTTCTTCGCTGTTGGTACCGGAAATGTCAGAATGTTATGTGCGTGGAAACACAAGACAGATTCATGCTATAATTTCGCGCGTTTTGCATACAACTTTAATTTTTGCAATCGGTGTCAGCGGCATTTTTTTCACTTTCTCCCACGAACTGGGAATGGCAATTTATCAAAACCCGGAAGCAGGCATGTACTTAAAAATTTTTGCGCCGCTTGTTATTGTGATGTACTTAGACAGCGTGGTCGACGGCATGCTAAAAGGCTTAAACCAGCAGATCAGCTCCATGCGGTATAACATGATGGATTCTCTGCTCAGCGTTGCCATGGTGTATTTTTTGATCCCCGCAAGCGGTATCGGGGGATATGTGGCTGTTATTTTTGCGAGTGAAATGCTGAACGGATTTTTAAGTTTCAACAGACTGATCCGCGTGACCGATTTTAAAGTTCGATACATTTCCTGGGTGATAAAGCCATTTGTTGCAATTTCTGCTGCGGCAGTCTGTGTCCGCGCGGCGGCGTATTTTTTAAACACCGGCGTAAGCACCGAACCTTTAGCCGTGGCATGTTACATTTTATGTACGGTAATTTTGTATGTAATCCTATTATTTCTCATGTCCAGCATTACGGAGGAGGATATTCATTTTGCCCGCTCTGTTTTCCAGCGCGAAAAACACAACCATAGAAATTTATAAATGGAAGTAGTTTTTTGCCTTGCAACCTATTTCATGAGTTTTTATAATTATAGTAAAAGCAGGGAACAGAGCAAATGGGAGGAACCATGAAATGGCTGCAAAGGATCAAACGGTGACATTGGGAATCGGAATTGATACGGGCGGAACCTACACGGATTGCGTCTTGTATGATTTTAAAGAAAATAAGGTTTTGGCGTCGGGAAAATCGCTTACAACACGGGAAAATCTGTCTTTGGGGATCGGCAAAGCGCTTGATTTTGTCCCGCGGGAATTGGCGCAAAAGGCGGAAATAATATCGCTGTCCACAACGCTTGCAACCAACGCCTGTGTGGAAAACAAAGGCGGACGTGCAAAATTGGTGTTTATTGGCGTGGACAGGCGCGTTGTCAAAGATGTCGGGGAAAAATACGGACTGCCCGATGCAGATCAAATCTGCTTTTTAAAAGCGGAGTGCAAAATGGACGGGGAAATTGCATCCGAACCGGATTGGGATGCGTTTGCAAAGCTGTGCGAGGAATGGTTTCGCGATACAGATGCGGCGGCTGTTGTGGAATTGTGTGCAATGAATAACGGCGGAGTACTGGAAGAAAAGGCAAGAGACCTCATACTGCAATCCAACGACATTCCTGTCATCTGCGGCCATGAGCTCTTTTCGGATTTAAATTCTGTGCGAAGGGGAGCCGGTGCGCTTTTAAATGCACGGTTGATTACGGTAATTGACGAATTTCTTAAAGCCATTCGTTCTGCGCTGTCGGAAAGGGGCATTTCGGCGCCTGTGGTAATCGTGCGGAGCGACGGCAGCCTGATGTCAGGTTCCTTTGCCGGAGAACGGCCGGTGGAAACGCTGCTTTGCGGACCAGCGGCGAGCGTAATGGGCGGATGCAAGCTGACGGGTGAAAAAGACTGTCTCGTGGTGGACATGGGAGGCACGACAACGGATATTGCGATTGTGAAAGACGGGGTACCGGTTCAGGCAGACGGCGGGGTCAACGTTGGAAAATGGCGCACGTTTGTCAAGGGGCTTTATATTGATACCTTCGGTCTCGGCGGAGACAGCGCCGTCCGTTATCGGGAGCACGTTCTTTATTTGGATGAGGTGCGTGTTGTACCGATTTGCATTCTTTCCGATCAGTATCCGGAAGTTATCCGCCAGCTGACAGAACTGATTGAGAGCAAAGGCGTGTTTTCGTATTTTGCGCACGAGTTTTTTGTTTTGCTGCGCGATATTGAGGGAAATCCCAATTATACGGATCGGGAACAGAAATTTTGCGCCGAACTAAAAAAATTTCCTCTTATCTGGGGAAAAGCGGCTGAAGTGATGGGAGAAGACGTGTATAATTTCCAAATGGAGCGCCTGGAAAAAGAGGGGGTCATTATCCGCGCGGGGCTCACGCCGACAGACGTGATGCATATTGTAGGGGATTTTAACCGCTACTCGCCACAAGCATCCCTCCTGGCGGCAAAATATGTGGGAAGATGCTCAAACCGGTTGCCGATTGAAATTTGCAATATGGTTTATGAACGAATGAAAAAGAAGCTATACTGCAACCTTGTTCGGATTTTGCTGGAAGATTATGATCCTTACTATAAAATTCATGGGCTGGAGGAAGGAATGAAACGTCTGATTTCCAAATCCTATGAGGACAAAAAGAAAGGAATGGACGCTTCTTTTGTGCAGTTTGGCTTTCAAACCCCGGCGTCGCTGGTTGGGATCGGAGCGCCGATCCATATCTTTTTGCCTGATGTGGCAAAAATGCTGGGAACCCGCTGCGTCATTCCCAAATATGCACAAGTGGCAAATGCGCTGGGCGCGGTAGTGGGAAATGTTTCCGCGGTGTTTAAGGTTACGATTAAACCGAATTATGAAGCGGAGCTGCTTTCCGGCTGTACGGTTTTAGGGGGCGAAGAGCCCAAAACATTTGAAACATATGAACAGGCGCTGCAGGCGGCATTAAACACAGCCGAAGAGGGCGCCCGCAAAGAAGCTTATAGACGGGGCGCGCGCGGCCATTTGAAAGTTACGACAAACGTAAAGGATTCCAATACCCAAACCAAAGGCATGAGCGTGTATTTTGGCAGTGAAATTTATGCCACTGCTGTTGGAAGAATATCTTTAGAACAAATGGAGATAAATGATGAGGGAACGTTTTTTAAAAAGGATGCAAGCAATTCAAAATTTTGTTTAAAATAGAAAAAGGATGTATCAATCAAGGCAGACGCGGAGAAACTTCTTCGCGTCTGCCTTTTTGTATTAGTTATGGATGGAGAAACGCAGTTTTAAACTACCTTTTGTTTAAGAAAGCGGGCAGCAGGAGCCATAGTCCTTTTCTAATATCTTATCTTTGCAAGGGTCCCAGTGGTGATGATCACAGGGATCTGGTTTTACACAGCAATCACAGGGATTGCAATGCGTGCCGCAGCTTCCGCAGCCGCAGGAAGAGGAACAGCAGCATTGGCAGCTGTTTTGGTAAACGCTTAAATCATTTTCTAAATACCGTTTCATTCTGGGAGTGGTCCGGTTACATTTTGGCGCAGTAAAATTGGCATAGCATGTTGTTTTTTGATGTTTTTTGCAAAATGAGCACATGTTTTTCACCTCCTTTCTTTTTTGAAATAGCTTTCAATATCATGATATGTCATAAATTGTCAAAAAGATACATTTTTTTCAAAATAAATAATTGGAAAAAGAATGTAAATGAATCACAAGATTCATGGGAATAATGTCATTTAATTCGGTAATACTGATAACAGAAGAAAATTTTGATGATTTCAAAGGAGATTTTATTATGATAAAACGATTTAAAATAATAAGCGCAATTATGGCAGTCGTTCTGGTTTGCGCTGTAGCGGCAGGCTGTTCGGGTAACGGAGATGGCAATGCCGATCAGGCTGAAAAGAAAGAAACCTTATATTTGTTTAATTCAAAAGGGGAAAATGCCCAGCAATTTAAACAAATGTGTGATGATTTTACCGCAGAAACAGGTATTCCCACCAGTCCCTTTTCCGTGGGATCGGGCCAGGACGCCATAGAGCCTTTGCGCACGCAGATGAACTCCAAAAATCCGCCGGCTGTTTTTTCCATCCAGGGGTTAAAAGAGCTTCCGGAATGGCAGGAAAGCGGGCGGGCACTGGATTTGACAACGGTTGAAGACGCAGATTTTAAAGAGATTGTCGACTCCATACCGGACAGTATGAAACTGTCAATGGACGGCAAGGCAAGCTATGGGATCCCGTTTAATGTAGAGGGCTATGGTTATCTGGTGGATTCTGGAATGCTCTCAGATCTTTTTGGAGAAGACAGGGTAAAAGATTTGCTCAGCGACTTAAAAGCCTGTTCCTATGAAGAGTTTACTGCATTTTGCGTCGCAGTGGACGAATATATTGCAAGCCCCGCTTCATCCAGTGTGAAGGTAAACGGCAATTCTTACAGTTTTCATACACAAAAAACAGGCAGAGCGGCAAATTTAACCGGTGTTTTTGCGTTTGCCGGTTCTGAAAAATGGACGTATGGGGATCATTTAATTAATATTGCTATCAATGCTGTGTTCCCGGATGCACGCTCGGCAGAAAATGCTACAGAGGAGCAGCTGGATCAGCTCAAACAGCCGTTTGTCGCATATGCCCAGGCGCTGGAATTTGTATCCGATCATGTGGGAGGGCTAAAGGGTCACGCAAGCCGCGGAAGCGAACTGATTAATAAAGCCAATTTTGGTTATGACCAATCCGTGCAAATGTATGCGGATGGGAATGCGCTGTTTTTGCAGCAGGGGAACTGGGCATATGCCAACATTGAAAAAGTCAATGCCGATGTGGCGGCAAGATCCAGTTTCATACCGATTAAACTGCCGCTTACCGATGCCATGATTCAAACCGGTAAGACAGCGGCGCAAATGAACGCGTCTATCCCAGTGTATGTGCCAAACTATTATGCGATTAACGCCAAAGCATCGGAAACAGCACAAAAACAAGCTATTCAGTTCCTTACCTGGATGCAGAAACCGGAAAACATTCAAAAATATATCATTGACTCGTTTGAAGCGCTGCCGTATAACGCAAATGATTCCATGCAGATTGAAAATCCGCTGTCCGTTTCAATTCTGGAGTATATGAAAAACGGAAACACTTTATCTGCGCCATATCACGGTGCGCCCAATATTTGGACCAGCGAAGTGGTGGGAAAAGAATTAATGGAAAAGTATTTGGTAAAACAGGACTGGACCGAAGAAGATTATGAAGCCATCAGCAACTTTGCCATTGAGCAGTGGAAACAAATGAAAAACACGAAATAATCCGGTTTTGCATTCAGAGCGTCCGCGGCCTTTCAAGCGGCTGCGGACGCTTTGTACTTAGGTGGACGAGGAGGAATCACGCTTGGAAAAATATTATAAAAAATGGTTTTGGCTGTTAATTCTGCCATCCATACTGCTTTTTTTATTTATTATAGCCCTTCCGTTTTTTGTGGGCACCATCTATTCGTTTACTTCATGGAGAGGCACTTATTTTGCGGGCGGCTCATTTTGGGAATCCTTTGTGGGTCTGGAAAATTATATCAAAGCATTTTCCAGCGAACGTTTTGTCCATGCACTGATTTATACTTCCCTGTATACACTGGTAGCAGTGGCGGCAATTAATTTGGTAGCGCTGGCGTTTGCATTGATGCTCAATAATATCCGAAGAGGGGTGGGGATATACCGCACGGTTTTCTTTCTTCCAAATATGCTGGGCGGACTTGCCATGGGATTTGTCTGGCAGTTTATCTTTCAGGTGGTCTATACGGAAATCCTATTTAGTCCTGACGGGCTGTTTCATGTAGAATTTTTGCGGTTTATGACACAGGACACCACAAAAGCGCTGTTTGCGCTCGTGATCATGACCGTTTGGCAAAGCGCAGGCTATATGATGCTAATTTACATCAGCGGCTTAAACGCGATTCCCGGTGACTTGTACGAGGCGGCGGAAATTGACGGCGCAGGGCCGGTGCGCAAGTTTTTCACCGTTACGCTCCCGCTGTTGATGCCGTCGATTACCATTGTTTTGTTTTTAACGCTGGCATGTCAATTATATCCGTCTTTTTTGATTCTTCAATATATTCAGCCAGTCTTATGTAACAAAGAACCGTATGCATATCATTTAAGCCTTGAGAAATAAATGCTTCATACGCTTCTTTTGCAATTTGGCAGCCAAGTTTATATAAATCGTTATCCTTATCTGCAAATTTAATAATAAATCCGGCAAGACAAGCCGTAGGATTATAATTACTATGACATGTGCTTTCGGTATGCCACCAAGGTGCATGGGGATAATCATTATTACTTTTTATCGTATTGTTGTACCAAAATGTACCCCCAAAATCCTTGCCGCTTGCAAGATATACAAGCACACCTTTCACCGCTGGATGGCTTGCATCGGTAAAGTCAATTTCTCGTAAAATTTCCGTTGCACACCAAGTTTGTACAG
>CASGBM010000093.1 GCA_949299615.1 uncultured Eubacteriales bacterium
GAACCTAAAAATAGCATTTTAATGCTGTTTTTAGGTGTGAAATTGTAAATTTCACACAAATGGTTTCGCAAAACCATTTGTTCAGTAGACATTATATATGTTTCCATCTTATTTTGCAATACAAATATTAACAGTTCACTTTCTGCCATTTCCCTATATTTTTCTTTATCATTTCGTGGAAAATAAAACGCATGGAATATGCAAAAATGTTTCTTTTGATAAAAATAAAAAAAAGTATATTAATTTTCCTGTTTTTTTAGTATAATGGTATAGGACAAATTTAAAAATTATCCCATTTTCTGAAAAGGGGCGAATTATGAAAAGAGCAAAAAAAAACGCGCCATATATCAGTTGTATCATTGCCGCCGGCGGGAGCGGCTCACGTATGGGCGCCGATGTTAATAAAATATTTTTAGAACTGGACGAAATGCCAATCCTTGCACATACTCTCCTTGCTTTTGAAAATCATCCGGCTGTAACAGAAATTATAATTGCCGCGCGGGAATGCGATATGCTGGGCTGCAAAGACATTTCAGAAGAATTTCAGATTTCCAAGCTAAGCGCAATTACAAAAGGCGGCGCCACCCGCCAAGAATCTATTATGAACGCAATGGCTGAAATTTCGCCGCAGTCTGAGATCGTTCTGATTCACGACGCTGCCCGACCGCTCGTTTCGCCCGATGCCATCCGCGAAGTCATTGATAACACTAAACGTTTTGGCGGCGCGGCAGTCGGTGCTCCCTGTAAAAATACGATAAAGGAAACGGACGCCGATGGATTTATTACACGCACCGTAGACCGGGAATATTTATATGAAATTCAAACGCCGCAAGGGTTTACCGCAAGCCACGTAAAACAGATGTATCAAAGCGCAGCTGAAAAAGGGATCATAGGGACGGACGATTGTTATCTGGCAGAACAGGCAGGAATCGCTGTAAAGATGGTACCCGGCAGTTCGGATAATATTAAAATCACCACCTATGACGATCTGCTTTTGGCTGAGCAGATTCTAAACATGCGGAAAGGAGCTTTAAAATGACAGATTTTCGAATCGGACATGGTTATGACGTTCACCGCTTAACAGCCGGGCGCAAACTGGTTTTGGGCGGCGTGCAGATCGATTATCCACTGGGGCTTTTGGGCCATTCCGACGCCGACGTCCTTTTGCACGCCATTATGGATTCCCTGCTCGGCGCAGCTGCTTTAGGCGACATCGGCAAACATTTTCCAGATTCCGATGAGCAATACCGCGGGATTAGTTCTATGAAGCTGTTTTCACAGGTTTTAAATCTTCTTTCTGCTCACGGGTATTCGATCGGCAATATTGACGCAACCATTATTGCCCAAAAGCCAAAACTATTGCCGTATATTGAAACCATGCGGCAAAACATCGCAAATTCTGCTGGATTAACGCCCGACTGCGTGAATATCAAAGCGACAACAACCGAACAGCTTGGATTTTGCGGCCGTGAAGAAGGCATTGCCTGCCATGCGGTCTGCTTAATTTACACAGAAAAACAAAAATGATACCCTTAAGGAGAGACCATATATGACCGGTTTGATTTTAGAAGGCGGCGCTTTCCGCGGATTGTATACCGACGGAGTGTTAGACGCTCTTTTAGATAACCATATTCATTTTGATTATGTGATCGGTGTTTCCGCCGGTATCTCAAACGGATATTCCTATGTATCCGGACAAAGCGGCAGAAATATTGAAATCATCCGCAAATATGTTAATGACAAGCGCTACTTCGGATCTTCTAATTTTTTAAAATGCAAAAGTATCTTCGGGATGGATTTTGTTTTCGGTGAAATCCCGCAGTCCCTAGTCCCGTTTGATTCTAAGGCTTTTGCCGCTTTCCCGGGAACGGTTCTCGCCGGAATTACCAATGCCGACACAGGAGAAATAGAATATTTTAAACCGGAAACGGATGATCCTTCTTTCATGCTCCTGCGGGCAACCTGTGCCATTCCGTTCTTTTTCCCTGTCATCCATTACCACGGCGGAAGATATTTTGACGGCGGATTGGCGGATCCCATTCCCATTCATAAAGCGCTTTCCGACGGTTGCCGGAAAAATCTTGTGGTTCTTACCCAACCAAAAGGGTATCAAAAAAAGCCTTCCTCCTGGACTCCCAAACTGATCAAATTAAAATACCCGGCGCTTGCGCCGATTTTAACACAGCGCCACAGCCGGTATAATGAATGTGTTCAATTTTGCGAAGAAGAGGAGCGCTCAAAAAATGCGGTGCTTCTCCGTCCGAACGCTGCTGTGAATGTATCCCGTTTTGAAAGAAATTTGGACAAGCTAAATGCGCTTTATCAGGCAGGCTATCAGGATACACTTAATCAGATGGAGGCTATTCTCACTCTTTTTACATAAGTTTTTGTATGTCAGCGTTCATCCTTTTCGCTTGTGCAAAAGTTCCCTGCAATCCTTCTTCCGTTTTTTTCTAGCACGATCACAGAGATTCAAATTCCACTTTGACCGAATGGCTGTATTCCGTAGGCGACATCCCCGTGATGGTTTTAAATCTGCGGGAGAACATGTGAATAGAATCAAAGCCAAGCAGCATTGCAATTTGCGTAATGTTATAATTCCCTTCCCGAATCAATACTTTTGCCCGGTCCATTTTCATATTTGCAAAGTATTCCATAACCCCTTGTCCAATCCGGTTTTTAAACAAGGTTTTCAATGCGCTGCCGCTCATTCCTGCAAATTCTGCCACTTCTTTAAACCGCAGCTTTTTGTCAAGATTGTCCGCAAGAAAACGCAGTACATCATCTAAAACTTTTTGCGATGCATGTCTGTTTAAAGGCAAAACGACTTTTTCTGATGGCACATCTCCCCGGCGCCGCAGGAAAATCAACAGCTGTTCCAGCGCAACCGAAATTAATTGCTCTGCCCCGAACAGGCTGTCTGGCCGTTTATCGAGTTTTCGTAAAAAAGTGTCGTCTAAAGGAGAGGAAAACGCTTCGGAAGATTCTTTCATAATCACTGACAGCAAATGTTTTTCACTGTCAGACAGTTTCATTTTCTTTCCCCGAAAAAAAAGCATTTCTTTTGACCTGCACTCAAACGCAACAATAATAATGTTTGGCGCTACAATCCCGTTGGCTTGCAAATTATGATACTCTCCCGGCTCATGAAACAAAATTTCCCCCTGCACAAGCGGGAATTTGTTTTTTCCTGCTGTAGTCAGCACTTCTCCCCTATCAACATATACCAGTTCCCAAAAATCATGCTGTTCCCCTAAAAACTCATAGGTTTTTTCGTATTCAAAATAATGAACCGTATAAATACGGCTGATATGAAATTCTTTTCTCAACATAGTCGCTTGATATTCCATGGCTCCCTCTTTCTTTTCCGTTTTTTATCAGTATACCACTTTTTGTCTAAAAAGGCAAATATTTTGTCCAAATTGATAAAGAAGAAAAGTCAAAAGAGTGGTATGATAATGGATAGTGTAAAAAAGGATGATAAATGAATTTATCACAGAGATTTTGTATAAAAAATATACAATTTTAAATAACAATATTGCCATTGGGCAGAAGAAAAGGTAGGAGTTATTATTATGAGAATTATCCGTTGCGCAAATTATGAAGAACTTTCCCAAAAAGCTGCCGAGTTTGTTGCGGCACAAATCACTTTAAAGCCCGATTGTGTGCTCGGTCTGCCGACCGGCTCTACTCCCATTGGCATGTATGCCCGCTTAGTCGAGATGGGGATGGATTTTTCCGAAGTTACCACGTTTAATTTGGATGAATATTATCCCATAAAAAAGGACAACCCGCAGAGCTACCACTATTTTATGACTGAAAATTTATATAGCAAAGTAAATTTAAAACCAGAAAATATCTACATACCAAACGGCGAAACCACCGATCCCGCTGCGGAGTGCAAAAATTATGAAAAATCTATATTAGCGTGCGGCGGTCTTGATATGCAGGTGCTCGGAATCGGTCAAAATGGCCACATTGGTTTTAATGAGCCTGGCGAGATGTTAAATTCTTATACACATGTAACAAAGCTCACGCAAAATACGATTGAAGCAAATGCCCGTTTTTTTAATTCCATGGATGATGTCCCAAAACAGGCTCTTACGATGGGGGTCGCAACCATTATGCGCGCACGGCGCATTCTTTTGCTAGCCAGCGGAAAATCAAAAGCGCATGTCGTGCGTGCCCTGCAAGGCAGTGTAATCGACCCGGAAATTCCAGCTACTATTTTGGCGGCCCACAATGATGTAACCGTAATTGCCGATGCAGAAGCACTGGGGGAATAACCATGATTTGTACTATCCAAAACCATCATTTCACTGCAAAAATTGATACACTGGGCGCGCAGCTTATCTCTTTAACTGAAAAAAGCGGCCTTGAATACATTTGGCAAAGGGAACAGCCTTTTTGGCAGTCGTGCGCGCCTGTGCTTTTTCCTGTGGTCGGCAGATGTAAAAACGGTGTGATCACTGTTAACGGAACGGATTATCCCATGCCGCAATGTCATGGTTTCGCCTCTTCCAAAGAATTTGATGTTGTGAAGAACCTGGATGCCTTGCTTACGTTGCGCTTGTGTGATGATCAGGATACCCGGCTTTCCTACCCATTTGCTTTTTGTTTTGAAATTACGTTTTGTTTGCAGGAAAATACGTTAACTGTCCATTATCGTGTCGTCAATCGCTCCGATTCTGATATGCCGTTCGGAATCGGCGCACACCCCGGTTTTCGCTGTCCGCTTTTGCCGGAAGAAAATTTTAGTGATTATGAATTGGATTTTGGCAAACCTGTTACCTTGGATACCACTTGCGTAGATGAGAATTTTGTAATTTCTTCCACGCTCCTGCGGCGAATTGTAACGGACAGCCAAACCCTGCAGCTGCATCGAAACCTGTTTGCCGCTGACGCGCTTATTTTTGAAAATCCACCTTTCGGCGCGGTAACATACCGCAGCCGAAAAAGCGGAAAAGGCATTTATTTTTCTTTTGATTCTTTTTCCACTTTTGCTGTGTGGACAGAAGCACCTCCCAGCAGCGCAGGCTTTGTATGTTTAGAGCCTTGGAACGGGATGGGCATGCGAAGCGGAGAGGGAACCGATCTTTCTGCTAAAAAAGATGTCATTATCTTACCGCCGAACGAAGAATTTTGCTGCAGCTATTGTGTAACCCCTTTGGGCGAATGATAATATGATAATATGAGTAGGAGTTGATTTGAATGAAAATATTAATCACCGGCGGCGCCGGCTACATTGGCAGTCATACTTGTATCTCTTTTTTAAATGCCGGCTATGAAGTAGTTGTTATGGATAATCTCAGCAACAGCAAAGAAGAAGCCCTGCACCGGGTAGAGAGAATTACCGGAAAGAAAATTAAATTTTATAAAGCAGACTTATTAAATTTTTGCGCGCTGGAACAAATATTTTTAGAAAACCAATTTGACGGCGTAATTCATTTTGCAGGGTTAAAAGCGGTCGGAGAGTCCGTCTCCCTTCCTCTTGCATATTATGAAAATAACATTGCCGGAACGTTGAATCTGTGTAAAGCCATGAAAAAATACGGTGTTTACAAGTTAGTGTTCAGCTCTTCTGCCACCGTGTACGGCAGTCCAAAATCAGTTCCGATCACGGAGGATTTCCCGCTTAGCGCAACCAATCCTTACGGTCAGACAAAACTCATGCTGGAGCAAATTTTAACCGATTTGCAGCATGCAGAGCCAAAATTTCAAATTTCCCTTCTGCGTTATTTTAACCCCATCGGCGCTCACGAAAGCGGTCTGATCGGCGAAGATCCTAACGGGATCCCTAATAACCTGGTTCCCTATATCGCCCAGGTCGCAATTGGGAAGCTGGATCATTTAAATGTTTACGGCGACGACTATAATACCCCGGACGGAACCGGCGTCCGCGATTATATCCATGTTTGCGATTTGGCCAACGGACACCTTTTGGCATATCAAAAGCTGGCAGAAAATCCGGGACTGATGATCCATAACTTAGGAACCGGAAAAGGTTACAGCGTACTGGAAATGGTTCATGCATTCGAAAAAGCGTCTGGCCGGAAAATTAAATATGAAATTGCCCCAAGACGCAGCGGCGACATTGCGGAATGTTACGCAGACACCAAAAAAGCGGAAAAAGAACTCGGGTTTACCGCCCAAAAAACGTTGGATGATATGTGTACCGATTCCTGGCGCTGGCAAAAAAACAACCCTAATGGATACGGCAATTCCGACGACCTTACTTTAGTTGTTTTAGCCGCAGGAATGGGCAGCCGCTTTGGCGGGCTCAAGCAGCTCGAGCCAATCGGAGAAAATGGTGAAGTAATCATTGACTACTCCATCTACGATGCGATCAAAGCTGGTTTTAATAAAGTGGTGTTTGTGATCAAAAAAGAAATTGAAGATGATTTTAAGCGGATTGTCGGAAATCGGATTGAAAAAAAGATTGCCGTTGAATATGTGTATCAAAATACTCCGCCGCACCGTAAAAAACCATACGGCACAGGGGATGCTATTTTATGCTGTCAAAACGTTGTCCACGAGCCGTTTGTTGTCATTAATGCAGATGATTATTACGGCGCGGATGCTTACCAGAAAATACACGACTATCTGCTGAGCGAAAACGATTATGCTATGGTCGCGTTTCAGCTAAAAAACACTCTGACAGAAAACGGCACGGTCTCCCGCGGTGTGTGCCGCGCCGAAAACGGCTACTTAGCTGATGTAACGGAACATACCTCTATCGCAATGGATAATGATTTTCCGGATGGAACCATTGTTTCCATGAATATGTGGGGACTGCGCCCGGGTATCTTCCGGGAACTGGAAGCTGCCTTTGCTGAATTTTTAAACACGGCTGATATTACAAAAGATGAACTTTATATCCCAAGTGTTATTGACAAATTGATAAAAAATGGTAAAATAAAAGTTAAAGTGCTGGAATCAAAAGACAAATGGTACGGCGTAACGTATAAAGAAGATAAAGATAGCGTTGTAAAAGCCATTCATCAATTGACAGAGGAAGGTTTATATGAAGGAATCTAATCAGACAGAAACGGTGTTGAGAGAAATTATCAGCCATTTTCAGGTGGATACGGACATTGTTCCCTATGGCGAAGGGCATATTAACGATACTTATCTTGCAGACAGCACCCCGTATAAATATATTCTGCAAAAAATTAACCACCATATTTTTCAGGATCCGGACCGTTTAATGGAAAATATTGTGGCGGTAACAGACTATCTGCGAAAAGTAATTGAAAAAGAAGGCGGAGATCCAGACCGTGAAACATTAACGGTTATAAAAACAAAGGACGGCAAAAATCTATACCGTTCTGAAACCGGCGATTATTACCGGATGTACATATTTGTAGACCGTACAAAGGTTTATCAAATGGTAGAAAATCAAGACCAGTTTTACCATGCTGCCAAAGCGTTTGGCAAATTTCAAAAGCAACTATCAGATTTTGACGCTGGAAAATTGGTGGAAACCATTCCCCAGTTTCACAATACCTGCTCACGGTTTGAACAGTTAAAAGCCGCCATCCAAGAAAACAAAGCCGGAAGGATAGATGAAGTACTTCCCGAAATTGAATTTGCATTGGCTCATGAAAATGAAATTTCCGTGATTGTCGATGCCTTGGAAAAACAAGAAATCCCGCTTCGTGTCACGCATAATGACACCAAACTCAACAATGTGTTGTTTGATGAAGACAGCGGCGAAGCAATCTGCGTCATTGATTTAGATACCGTTATGCCCGGCTCCCTGCTGTATGATTACGGTGACAGCATACGATTCGGCGCAAGCAGCGGCGCAGAAGATGAACAGGATTTGTCCAAAATCTATTGTGATTTAAACCTTTTTGAGACGTTTACCAAAGGCTTTTTAGAAGAGCTCTCTGACAGCATCACACCAAAAGAGGTGGAACTTTTGCCTTTTTCTGCAAAACTGATGACCTACGAATGCGGAATCCGTTTTTTGGCTGACTATTTAAACGGGGATACTTATTTTAAAGTACATTATCCCGGACAAAACCTGGACCGTTGCCGCACACAGTTTAAACTGGTTGCTGACATGGAAGAAAAAATGACACAGATGAAACAAATTGTGAAAAAATATTATAACCGTTAAATATTTAAAAATCCTTTTCTAATTATAATTTGAAAGGGATTTTTTCCATGATGCCGAGCAAACCGACATGCAGAAAATTTTTGCAGCTTCTATTAATTAAAATATATATTTTTTATTTTCACTGTGAATATGACTTTTTAAAAGCCTAGCATACCGTTTAAGTTTTGATCGGGACGGTGCCCGCAAAACAAACCCATGGGATACTTCCCTTGCGGGTTCCAGTGTTCTGTTCCATCTTTTCTCTTTCTGCCGGTTAGCTTCGCATTTATTTTAAATCTATATTTCCTGCGTAGGGTGCGGCCCCTGGACGCACCGCTAAATTTACGCTTTTACTTGTGGAAACGCATAAAAAACATGCTTGATCCCCCCGCGTTCATTGAAGACAAAAACAGGGTGCAATTTGCACCCTGTCAGACTGTAGATAAACCTATCTTTTCGCAATTATGGGGAGTTGTCAGAGGGGAAACCCCTCTGTACTTAAATATGCGGTTTTCGTGGGCGTGTACCAC
>CASGBM010000094.1 GCA_949299615.1 uncultured Eubacteriales bacterium
CAAAAAAAGCACAAAAACCTTGCACCTAAACAATTCTGAAACGCTTACAAACCGCTATGCGGCTGCGTTTCAGAATTGTTCAGCAGTCATTAAATAAACACTTTTAAAACTTGTGTTGATTATTAGACCGATGCGGATCATTTGCTTATTGTATTCATTGACGCATATTGGTATAATAAAATTATAATCGTGTAATCAACATTTGTCAAGTAATTTTGAAAGGAGGATCCGTGTGAATCGGCGCTCAGAAAAACCTACTTACATGGAACGAATTGTCGCGTTTATTGTGGATAAACGCAAAGGCTTTTATTTAATATATATTCTTTCCGTTATTTTCTGTATTTTTTCTTCCGGCTGGGTTTCGGTTAACAACAATATTACCGATTATCTTGCGGATGAAACAGAGACGAGGCGCGGTTTGATGCTGATGGAAGAGGAATTTACCACCTATGCAACCGCGGAGGTAATGATAGATAATATCGCCTATCGGGATGCACAGGCACTTTGTGAGGAATTGAAACAAATTGACGGTGTCAAGGACATTGCGTTTGACGATACGAAAACGCACTATGCAAACGGTGCGGCACTGTTTTCAGTCACTTTTGACGGCGATGCACAAGACCCCATTTGTGAGTCGGCGCTTGCAGAGATGGAAAATCAGACAGCGGACTATGATGCGTATTTTTCAGCAGAGCTGGGAAATACCAAAGCGGAAACCACAGCAAAGGAAATAAATATTGTTATGATAATTGCTTGCATTATCATTTTTTTAGTGCTGTTATTTACGTCCCGGACGTATATGGAAATACCGGTTTTGGTGCTGACATTTGCTGTGGCGGCGGTTTTGAATAAAGGTACGAACTATATTTTCGGTACCATTTCTTTTGTTTCCAATTCCATCGCCATTGTGCTGCAGCTTGCGCTTGCGATTGATTATGCCATTATTCTTTGTCACAGGTACACCGAAGAAAGACAGACCAAAGACGCAAGAGAAGCGGTAATTACGGCGCTTTGCAAGTCCATTCCGGAAATTTCGGGAAGCTGCCTGACAACGCTTTCCGGACTTGCTGCAATGAGTTTTATGACATTTCGAATTGGCTTTGACATGAGTATGGTCTTAATAAAAGCCATTATCATCAGTATTTTAACCGTGTTTACGTTAATGCCGGGGCTTTTGATGTCATTTTCCAGCCTGATTGATAAAACCCATCATAGAAGTTTTGTTCCGAAAATCACGATTTGGACAAACACCGTTGTTCGGCTCAGGTACATAACCCCCTGTATTTTTGCGGTTTTGCTGGTTGCATCTTTTTTCCTGTCGAGCCAATGTCCGTACGCATACAGTTATACCAACCTAAAAACCACGAAAAAAAATGAATCGCAGATTGCAAAGGAAAAAATCAATGAAAACTTTGCTGTGCCGAATATGCTTGCAATCGTAGTGCCCTCCGGGGATTATACCAAGGAACAGGAGCTGTTATCGGAGCTGGAGAGCTATCCGGAGGTGGATACGGTTACCGGTTTGGCTTCCGTTCCTGCCGTCGGCGGATACCGGGTGGGAGATCAGCTTTCACCACGCGAGTTTTCGGAACTGACGGATATTGATATTGAGCTGGTTCGCCTGCTTTATACCGCTTATGCCGCCGAGAATGAAAATTATGGGAAAATTGTCGGCGGAATAGATAATTACCGAATTGCCTTGCTGGATATGTTTGATTTTGCATATGAAATGGCAGACCAGGGATATGTGTCCTTAGATGAAACCGTGAAAGATAAGCTGGACGAACTGCATGCGGCGCTGGTAGACGGAAAGAGTCAGCTGGAAAGCGAAGCGCACACGCGGCTGGTGATGAACCTCAATCTTTCGGAAGAAAGCGACGAGATGTTCGCATTTTTAACGACGGTCCGAAACACCGCAGAAAAATACTACGGCGATGACGTGTTGCTGGTGGGCAATGCAACCAGCAATTATGACCTTTCTGCAACCTTTGGGAAAGATAATCTTCTAATCAGTATCCTATCTGTATTATTTGTGCTGCTGGTATTGTTCTTTACTTTCCAGTCCGCGGGAATCCCCCTGATCTTGATTGCGGTCATTCAGGGAAGTATCTGGATGAATTTTTCTTTCCCAACCATCCGCCACACTCCGGTTTTCTTTATGGGCTATCTGGTGGTTAGTTCCATCCAGATGGGGGCAAATATTGATTATGCCATTGTTATAACGAACCGTTATACCGAACTGCGGCGAAAAATGAAACCATGCGATGCAATTAAAAAATCATTGGAGCTGGCGTTTCCTACGGTGTTTACATCAGGCACGATTTTGGCGTCTGCAGGAATTGTTATCGGTCTTCTGTCATCTGAGCCGGCAATTTCTACCATTGGAACGGTGCTTGGCAGGGGTACCATTATTTCGGTTGTTTTGGTTATGGGGATCCTGCCGCAGCTGTTGGTTTTGGGAGATTTCATCATAGATAAGACATCGTTTAATCTAAAAGACCATATTCGGATGGGAGGCGGCGAAAATGAAGAAGTATAAATTGGGCAGCCTGCTGTTTTGCGTGCTTATTCTTTTTGCCAGTCTGCCGTATACGGAAGCGCTGGGAGAGACCGTTACCATTTCCAGCCGTGAGGATTTTTTAACCTTTGCCAAAAATTGCACTTTGGATGTGTGGTCCCAGGGCAAAACGTTTGTTTTGGCGAGTGACATTGATTTTTCAGAAGGCGGGTTTACGCCCGTTCCGACTTTTGGCGGAACCTTTTATGGAAACGGGCATACCATTTCTGGGATTACGCTTACACAAAGCGGCTCGGTCTTGGGGCTGTTTCGTTATGTGCAGGAAAACGCAACCGTAGCGGAACTGAATGTAAAAGGGGATTTTCTGCCGCAGGGTTCTGCCGGTCTCATCGGCGGCATTGCCGGTGAAAATGCGGGGATCATTCGTTCGTGCCGTTATGAAGGCAATGTAAAAGGAAAAAATGTGATCGGCGGCATTGCGGGAAAAAACATGCCAAGCGGACAAATTATATCATCTTCTGCTTATGGCAGCATCAGCGGGGAAGATTCAACCGGGGGTATCTGCGGGAAAAACAGCGGACTGTTGATGGATTGCAGCAGCGAGGCAAGCGTAAATACCGTGTATGTAGAAAAGGAAAAAGATTTATCTGATCTTGACGCCGATGCGGGAGCCATCATCGAACAGTATCAAACGGAAAAAGAAGAAACAGAGGAAGAAAGCGTTTTGGGGCATACGGACACCGGCGGTGTTGCCGGCTACAGCGACGGGATTGTGCAGGGCTGCGTAAACCGCGGCAATGTGGGATATCCGCACGTGGGATATAATGTCGGCGGCATTGCCGGCCGGCAGTCCGGTTATTTGTTGGGCTGTGAAAATTACGGCAATATCCAGGGCAGAAAAGACGTGGGCGGAATTGTCGGGCAGATGGAGCCATATGTTTTGCTGGATACGCAAGAGGGCGCAATCAGCGATTTGCGCCGCGAGATTAACACTTTGCAGTCGATGGTTCAGCAGTGGATTAACGATGCCGATCAGGCGGGCGAAGAAGCACAGTATGATTTAAATCATATTTCGCAAAAGTCACAAAATGCGCGCAGCAGTTTGGAAAATATCCTGGATCAGGGCACAGATTTTGTGGATGATAATTTGGCGCAGATCAATGCGCAGACGGCAATTTTATCCAATAGCATAGATCAGCTGCCGCCGGCTTTGGAAAAATTAGAAAGTGGATTTGACGCGGCGGATACGGCGTTTTCCGGCATCGCTAGCGCCTTTGACAGCCTGTCGCCCTACACCCCAGAAATCAGCGAAGAATTGGATGAAATCAGCGCGGCGGTTGATGAAATTGCCAGTGCGCAGGGAGCAATGAAAAATGCCGCCTCCAGAGCAAAGCGGGCCATTTATACGCTGGAAGACGCCATTTATGAAAGCAGTTCTGCAGATGCAAAAGCGGCGCTTTCCCAACTGGCTGCCGCAGGAAAAGAGTGGATTGAGACAAAAGAAACTATCCGTTCTGCCCTGGAAGAAATAAAGGCTGTTTTGTCAGAAAAACCGGGAAATTTTGAAGAGATGGGAATGGATGCAGAAGAAATATTGAAGCAGCTGGAAGGGATTGCAGAAAATGTTGAGAAGTCCTTTTCTTCTGTACAAACCATTTTAAACAGTTTGGATACGCTGATACTGGGAACGGAAATTGATTTTTCTGCGTTTCGTACCGCCGCAACAAATATGGCATACGCAATCGAATATTTATATGACGCCGTCTCCTATATAACCAGCGGATTGGATGCGCTGGATGCGGCATTTGGCGATCTGGCTGAGAAACTGGATGCGTATGCCCAAGATGTGGGCGGTCAGATCAGCGAGGCGTGCGATCATTTTTCCGAAGCATCCACCAACCTATCGTTTGCGGCAGAGGACATCAAAGGCTCCATTCGGGATATTCAACAAATTATCACGGATTTTTCAAAAGAAGAACCGCTGCAATTTATCAAACTGGGGGAGGATTTTAAAGTGTCTTCCGAAACGCTGTTTCAATCCCTGTCCGGGATCTCGGGGGATATTGATGGACTCAAAAATGCGGTTTCTTCTGATCAAGAAACAATGCTGGGGCATTTGGAGTCGGTGGCAAATCAATTTAACCGAATTATGAACAGCATGATTGATGAAGTGGAAAATATACAGGGAGGAATGGATTTTTCCGGACTTTTTATTGATGTGTCCGATGAGGACATCGAAAATACCAAGCAGGGAAAAGCGGAGCGGTGCCATAATTATGGGACGGTGGAGGCAGACCGCAATATTGGGGGCGTTGCCGGTGCAATGGCGATCGAATACTCAAAAGATCCGGAAGATGATTTGGAAAAACCGGACCGGCTGAATTTTACATATCGGACCAAGTGCATTTTGCAAGCCTGCCAAAACGACGGAACCATTACGGGCAAAAAGGACTGTGCCGGCGGTATCGCCGGACTATCAGAACTCGGCACGGTTTACGCTTGTGAAAATTATGCGGACGTGTCCAGCAGCGGCGGCAGTTATGTCGGCGGTGTTGCCGGCAGAAGTTTGTCGGCAATTTCCAAATCTTATGCCAAATGTACGGTAGAAGGTAAAAGCTATACCGGCGGCATCGCCGGAAAGGCGGAAAATGTCCGTTTGTGCTACACCATTGTCCGAATCAGCGGCGAGGAGTATCTGGGAAGCATTTTAGGTGCTTGTGATGACCAACAAGGGCTGGAGCAAAATTATTTTGTCGACCATGGACTGGGCGCCATCGACGGAATCAGCTATGCAAAAACCGCAGCGCCGATTGCGTTTGACGATTTGAAAAATGCTGACGGCGTTCCTAAGCGGTTCATCAGTTTTACCGTCACATTTTCAGCCGACGGAAAAACCGTTGCAATGCAGGAAATAGAATACGGAGAATTAACGGCAAAAATCAGATATCCTGCTGTTGTACCGAAAGAGGGACATTTTGGGAAATGGGAAAAACCAGAGAGCGAAACTGTAACGGAAAACTTAATCATCGATTGTGTATATCAGCCGTACATCACCATTTTGTCCAGCGAAGAGAAAAACGAGAATGGAAAACTGTCACTGGCGCTTGCCGAAGGGGAATTTACCGACGAAGCCCGCCTGCATGTAACGCAAAGCAAAGAACCTGCGCCCAAAGATGCTCACGGGAATGTAAAAGTGGTCGATCTTGTGCTGACACATACGGAGCTGGAAGCAAACGATCCCGTGAGGTTTCGGCTGATTAATGAAAACAGAGACAAGGTAACGGCATGGCGTCTAAAAGACGGCAGCTGGGAGAAGATAAAAGTAAAAGAAAAGGGGAAATATGTTGTTGCAGAGCTGGAAGGAAGCAGCCAGACGGTTTGCCTGAAATATACAAGAAGCAAAAATAAAGCAGTGTTTTTTATACCGGCGGCAATTGCAGTTCTCGCGCTGGCGTTGTATGGAGTAAAAAGAAAGCGCTCGGTTATAAAAAAGCAGAGCGAAAAGCAGGACCCCTCTGAAATGAATGTATAAAATCCATATCCATACAGAAAAAAGGATTCGATTCTTTGCAAAATATGTGGTATACTAATCGTGGAGAAGGATTTTTTAAGGTTCAGTTAAACTATATGAGGTATACTGGGCAAAGGAGGCGGTCATGGATGAAACTGTTATATGCAGAAGACGAGATGGCTATGTCAGAAGCGGTTGTTGATATTCTCCAGTATCACAAATATATTGTAGATGCGGTATATAATGGAGAAGATGCGCTGTATTATGCGCAAACCCAAAATTATGACGGAATTATTTTGGATATTATGATGCCGAAAATGAGCGGCCTTGAGGTGCTGAAAAAACTGCGCAGTGAAGGTTTTAGAACGCCGATTCTGCTGCTTACGGCAAAAGCCGAAGTGGAAGATCAAATTACGGGGCTGGATCTTGGGGCGGACGATTATTTGCCCAAGCCGTTTTCCATGGATTTGCTGCTTGCCCGCGTGCGCGCAATGCTTCGCCGCAGGGAGGAATTTACGCCAAACATACTAACATGCGGCAATATATCGCTGAACCAGCATAGCTATGAACTTTCGGGAAACGGTCAGTCTTTTGTCCTGCCCAAACTGGAATATCAGCTCATGGAGATTTTAATGCTGAACCGCGGAGCCTATCTATCTACAGAGGATCTGCTGGTAAAAGTTTGGGGATATGATACGGAAGCAGAACTTGGGACAGTATGGGTGTACATTTCCTACCTGCGCAAGCGCCTTTCGGCGCTTTGTGCCAATGTCACCATCACGGCAAAGCGCAATGTGGGATATATGCTGGAGGAAGTCAAATGATACGGACACTGCAGAAAAAATTTGTGATTACGGCAATGACAGCGATAACTGTTTTAATTCTATTCCTGCTGGGGGCGATCAACGTCATCAATATGATATTTGTGGGAAGGGGAATTGAAAAAACGCTGCAGATTATTGCCAGAAACGATCAGGGCGCGGACTACCAAATACCCCGGCCGGACAGCAACGCTCCTCCCCAGCCGCCGATGGGCAGACCGAAAAATGATTATGATACGTTTATGTCGTCTAATTTTTTTGTCGTCCGTTTTGATGACGCCGGCAACATTATGAGTATGGATGTCAGCCGCACGTCGGCGGTAACCGAAGAGGAAGCCAAAGAGCTGGCTGTCCGCGTTTTTCAAAGCGGTGAAAAACGCGGAAAAATTGAACGGTTTCGCTATCTTTTACGGGACGCACATGGTAAAACGGAAAATACAATTGTTTTTTTAGATACCTCGGGAGAAAGCTTTTCCTATTTGCGGGTTCTTTTATTATCCATTGCGGTTGGGTTTTTATGCTGGGCGCTTATGCTTGTGCTGGTGATTCTGCTTTCGCGCAGAGCCATTCGACCGATTGCGGAAAACATGGAAAAGCAAAAGCAGTTCGTAACCAATGCGGGGCATGAAATCAAAACGCCGCTGGCGATCATCCAATCCAATACGGAAGCAATGGAGCTTTATAACGGGGAGAATAAATGGAGCAAAAATATCAAAGAACAAACCACGCGGCTGAGCGGTTTGATGAAACAGCTTTTAATGCTTGCGCGGATGGACGAAGGGGCGGTTAAGCTGCAGGCGACTGATTTTTTGCTAAGTGAAGTTTTGGAAAAATCGGTGCAAAGCTTTCTGCTGCCGATGGAATCAAAAAACATTATTCTTCAAACCGATATACAGCCGGGTGTTTTTTTGCATGCTGACCCGGCGCAGTTGGAACAGCTTTTATCCATTCTTTTGGATAATGCTGTAAAATATACCAACAACGGCGGAGAAATCCGGATTAACTTGCAAAAAAAGGAAAGACGGGTGCGGCTGCAAATTCAAAACACCTGTGAAAACCTGCCCAAGGTTTCACCGGACAAGCTGTTTGACCGGTTTTACCGCGCGGATGCTGCGCGGACGCAAAAAGACGGCGGATATGGGATCGGACTTGCGGCGGCGCGCGCCATTGCCCTGGCAAATAAAGGCAGCCTCAGCGCGGAGTATCTCTTGCCGCTAAACATTGTTTTCACATTAGAGTTTAAAGTTTAATCCTGCCAAGGCAAAGGCACCGCGAATGTTTCGCGGTGCCTCAGACTGTAGATAAACCTATCTTTTCGCAATTATGGGGAGTCGTCAGAGGGGAAACCCCTCTGTACTTAAATATGCGGTTTTCGTGGGCATGTACCACGAAAACCGCTCATATCAAGGGCTGGCGCGGAGAGCGCCGTGCGAACGAAAGCCCTTGTTTTCAAGCGAAAACTCTTGAAAAGAGGTTTCGA
>CASGBM010000095.1 GCA_949299615.1 uncultured Eubacteriales bacterium
AACACTCTTTTTGAACAAGGAAACTAATATATTTTTTCGTCAAAAACATGCAAAATTTCTTCGGCGTTTTCCTACATTTTTACTTTGGCATTGACATATTGCCATGCCGCCGAGCGTAAAAAAGCTGTCCAGCTATTTATGTCGGACAGCGCCTTTGAAGTGCTCAAGGACAGCTCGGAAATCCTCTGCAATTTCGTCGCCATTTGGTTTCACCTCTTCTTTTATAAAGTTCACAGCCCCTCTCTTGGGGCTTACTATCATTGCTCGGGCAGCATATAATAGAAGATAATACCGCCCGCTTGAAAGCAAAAAAAGCAACCGGTACAATACCGATCGCTTTCATAAGACAGGATTTATTGATAGATTCGCGGTTAAACGCGGTACAGATTTTCTAACGTAAACAAGCGTATATGCGCTCCGGCTTTTTTGTGCATGGTCTCTGTAAACCCGGACTTGGAAAAGAAATAGTAATACTGCTTTTGAAATGCCCCCATGGCCGCAGCGTATTCCTGCATTAGGGACAGTTCATCTACGTCAACCTTCTCATTGCGGAATTTGCAGGAACCTATGATCCCTTCCCCTTTTTCCGCAGAGGTTACAACAATATCAATCTGCGCCTGCTTTTTGGTTTTTGGGTTGCCGCCCCACCATTGCCCGATGTCCGACAGGTCAAAGGGGAGCTGGGTATCGTAGTACAAAAGATAATCCCGGCACATTTTTTCAAAGGTAAGCCCCATATAATCGGATAAAAAAGCTCCAATTGTCGCCTCATAGGACTTTTCGATCCTGCCCGATATAATGGCCGCTGTGTTTTTTGAAACAAACGTGAACCAGAACCGGAAAAAGTTATCTTCCAGCTGATACAGCGGGCGTTTGGATTTCGGCTCTGTTACCGGGATTTCCTTTTTTAAGATACCCAATGCAATAAGGTTGGTGATGTATTTGGTACATAGCCCGTTTTCAATCCCAACTGTTGATGTGATTTCCGACAATTTCGTCTTTCCGGCAGCAACCGCCGAGATGATCGCATTATAGGTTGCCGGTTCCCGCAGCTCCTGCTTTAGGAAGTTGGAAGGTTCTTCATACAAAAGGGCATTCTTATCCAGCATATGCTCCAGCAGGTTTTCTTTGATGGACAGCGAAGGCGAAAACTCCTCTAAATATAGCGGGATCCCGCCAGTAATACCATACATGATGGCTTTTTCCTCGGCTGTATAATTGGGGAACCATCTGCCGGTATCCAGATAATCAAACGGCTCGATTTTGAACTGTGCCGTTCGGCGTCCATACAGCGGGCTTTGATACCCCAAGACCTGTTTTTCCATAAAACTCATAGAGGATCCGCAGAGGATAATAAATAGCCTTGTATTTTGGAAACCGTGGTCAATATAGCTTTGCAGCAGGGAGGAAATGCTTTTTTCCGCTTTCGCCAGATAGGGATATTCATCAATGACAAATACAAGCCGTTCCTTTTGCGCCATTTCTCCTATTTTTGTAAACGCATCAGCGAAACTCCGGTACATGGGTGTAATACCGGAAGTATCACCCTGCGCATAAGCAATCGCGCCGGATAAAATCTCCAGGTTCTGTTCTGCATTATTTTCAATCGCCGGGAACAGGATTGTTTTTTTATCCTTGCAGAATTCGTTAATCAGCGTTGTTTTTCCAACGCGCCTGCGTCCGTATATAATTGCGACCTCCAATTTGCCGTTTCGGTACATTCGATTGAGCTTGGCAAGCTCCTTTTGCCGCCCGATAAACATCATATCACATCCAATACAGTATATTTAGATATACTATATTATAATATACTTTTTATTCTCTGTCAACAGCTATTTCCGACGCATGAGAGCCAAAATCATTCCGTACAGTCTCAGGCTGGGGATTGTTTTCCTAAACCTTTATCTGTATTTTTCTGTACGTTCCCGCATTTGTTCCGCTGTTTTAAGCCCCTGCATGACATTTTTTATTTTGCCGGATGCGATCTTATCCATAAAAATGCCTTTATTTTGCTCATTCATGCAATATACATACCGGCACAGCCTTTGCACATTGCCAAGGGTGTCCCTTTTGGGATTGACAATCGAGCAGATACACTCCCCAAAGGCATCGTCCGGAATAAGATGTATTTGCAGCGTCCTTGCATTATCCAAGGTTATCAAGTTCGGCGGGGTTAAAACGCCGATGCCTTGCAGATTATTTTGTAACTCGCTTGTCCGGCAAGTTAAGTCTGCTATCAGATTGTTGGTTAAAAATCGTATGCTTGCCGTTATCATGCACATCACACTCCTTTTTGCCAATGCTTTATACGGTTACCGTTCCGGTTCGGCCTTTTTATGGCTTTTTTGCGGCTCAATGCCTGCATATTTTTTTAATCCCTGCATGGTTTCTTGCTTTGCAAATTGCAAATCCTTATACTTTTCAAGTGTCTGCCTGTCATAGCAATAGCAGTACAGGTTATATTGCCCCTGTCGCGGATCGCACCGGAAATAATATACATTCTGCTCTGTGGTAACGCGGAAACCGAAAATTTCCTTATCGGCTGCATACCGCTGTGCGTTTGTATCATAGGCTGCATTGTGCATCCTGAGTCGGTTTTTCAATATCGGGGTATCTGCCTGAAAGCGGAAGTAGTTTATGACATTATCACATTCCCGCCGAAAATCATCCGTATGAAATATTTTATAGTTGTCCTTGTTTTCAATAAAAGCGGATGATTGAAAGCGTTCGTCTATGGAGTTATCAAAATACCCCCGTATGTAGCAGATACAACCACGGTTTTCACTTTCATTTTGCGGCGCAAACATAAATGAAAATTCTTCCTGTGAAATCTGTTCGAGCGAGTAGGAAGGTGTGTTTTTCGGACGATAAGTGCTGCCGCCGCGCTCCATAAGCTCCGCAAATTCGCAGATATGGAATGTATTGTAACCGATTTGCGTATGGTACTCGTCGATATATTTACATCTGCGCTCTGTTACGCCGTTTGGCGTTGTTACGGTAATATATTCACCATCCTTGATACGGAACAATTCATTATAATCACTGTCAATAAATCGGATTTCCTTATTCTTTTCCTGCATGATGATTTCCTCCATTTAAGATTTTGCCTGTATCTCTATACTGCGCAAAGGCAGCGGGCGGGTATCTTTTCAAATCCTCCCGAAATTGCCGCTGTGTTTTATAAAAGCTGCACGCTCTATGCTCGCATATCTTTTGCGTCAATATCCTGCATTGCCGCGGGCTGTAGGCAAAGCAATCTTTTTTAACCATCAACATCACTCTCAATCCCTTTTAACTCTATTGTATTTACAATTTTGTAGCCATGCTGACAGGCAAGCGCTTTCAGGTCAGCGATCAGCTGCCGCCGTTCCTCACGCTGCACATTTTTTATGGCTTGGTATGCGGTTGTATCCTCATAGCCGCTTGCGTTATATTTCTCATTGGGATTTTTACTGTTCGACATAAGGAATCACCTCTCCGGCTCTTTCTCTTTTGGCTTATGCTGCAACCTTTCATAAAACCGCGCCTTATCAGCGCCGCGCTCGCAGAAATCCTTTTGCACCGCTAAAAGATTGGTAAAATAATGCCCCCAAAAGTAATCCGTTTTATCTTTACATTCCCAAGTGACAAACATATTCGGCTGTGTTTCATGTACGCCGAGCACGATTTCGCTGTCGCCGATTGTAATTTGGTTTGTGATAATATATCCTGCGTTTTTTCTCCATTCCACTGTATTTTCCTCCATAAAAAAAGCCGGTACCTCTTTTATTCGGTGTCGGCGTGATCGGTATCAAGTTTTTCAAGCCGTTTGTCCTCCTGTCCGGCTGCGATAAAACAGCACATGATTACAACGCCGAAGATTGCTCCGGCAGAAAAAGCAAGTAGTATCCATAACCAAGTCATCGTTATCGCTCCATTTCCTGTTCTCTTTTTCGGTGCCAATTTTCAAGCAGCTTGATAATCGTATCCTCCATCTGCTGTTTGGTAAAGCTCTTTGGGAAATACTTTTTTAGCTTTTCGTCATTAAGCGTTATTTTCAGCTTTTCGGGTTTTTGCTCCTGCATGATGGACAACGCGACATTTTCATCCAGCCGGTTTGCTTCGGAAAAGCTCCTGAGCTTTTTCGCCTGTTCGATAGAGGGAGAGGTAGCCTCGCTTTCCATTGCTTTTAATAAATCCGCCTGTTCCTTTGAGCCGAGGTAAGAGAGTTCAACGGCGGCGCTCATAGCAAGAGTACCGTCGTCAACCTTTTGTAAAATCGGATCAATTAAGTTGGTAAGACGAATATATCGTTGCACTTGTGCTTCACTTTCGCCCACCATCATCGCCAATTCTGCTCTAGAAGTACTCGCCCCTAAATTATGTTCAAGTTGAACATAATTATTTTTGCCCGGTCTGCCTGCCTTTCTTTTCATTGCCTCCAGCTTTAATTGATACGCATACGCTTTTTCGCTGGGCAGGATATGTTCCCGTTGCAGGTTGCTGTCAACAAGCAAAATGACAGCCGTATCATCATCAAGGTTTTTAATCACCACAGGGATTTCCGTAATCCCCGCAAGTTCACAGGCTTTTACGCGCCTATGTCCCGACAAGATTTCATAGCCGCCCTCCTTATGCGGACGTGCAATGACGGGGGACAGCACGCCGCTTTCTTTTATGCTTTCCACAAGCTCCTTCATGCTGTCATCTAATAAAACCTTAAACGGCTGTTGCTCAAAAGGCTTTAATTCCGAAAGAGGGACGGGCTTTATTTCCTCCGTCTTTCTGCCTTCGTCTGTCTTAAACAAATCATCGAGTGTGCTCCGGCCTATGTTTATTGCGCTGTTTCGCATCGTCCAGCACCTCCTTTGTAAAATTTCGGTAAGCGTCTGCGGCAATCCCTTTTTTATCATAAGTAAAAATGCTTTTCCCTACAGCGGACGTTTCAGCCGCCTTGATGGAAAGAGGAATTTCCGTTTTATAGATTTTTACATACTTTGCGTAATTTAAGCGTATTACCGATGAAACATCTTTGGCATAGCGCGTCCGCCGGTCAACCATCGTTAAAAGGATCCCGCCGATTTTCAAGCCGGGATTGATTTGCCGCCGCACCTTACTTACGGTCGATACCAACTGCTCCAAGCCCTTTGCCGGAAGATAGTGCGCCTGCACAGGGATAATCACCTCGTCCGCTGCCACAAGGGAGTTGATGGTCAGCATACCAAGGGAGGGTGTGCAGTCAATCAGCACATAATCATACTCGTTTTTTACGCTGTCGATGTAATTTTTCAACACCCGTTCACGGCTCATGATATTGACAAGCGCCGTTTCCATACCGGACAGTTCAATGTTTGCCGGGACTAAATCAACGCCCTCCTCGTGATGCAGTATCCCTTCTCCTTTTTCAATCGGCTGTTCCTCATAGGATTTTTGCATCAGGGTAGACAGGGTTATATCCAGCTTGTCCGGCTCCTGATACCCCAGGCTCTTGGTCAAACTGCCTTGCGCATCACAATCTATGAGCAATACCTTTTTCCCTTCGTTTGCAAGCCCGATCCCTAAATTCACAGTAGTGGTGGTCTTTCCAACACCGCCTTTTTGATTTGCGATTGCAATTACCTTATTCATTTTCTGCCAACCTTTCCTGTTCTAATTTATCTATCAGAAGTTCTCCGTCAACCGTCGTCAAAATCTTAAACCAATCTGAACGCATAAAACGCTTAATTGCATTTCTTGTTTGAAAATAACTGCTGTTTCTGTAGTCATACACCGCTTGTATAATAATTGCATTTGCCAAATTTTCGTAATTTACTTGGAATTCATACATCAGCTACCATCCCAATTTTCTTTTGCGTGTGCCATATCATGGCTGACCTTTGCCAGATACCAATTATCAGCGGTTTCAAACGAGCGATAAATTGTCGTAATCAAAAATGCCCGTATATTTCGGACATTTGATGTATTGTCCTTCAGGGCCAAATAGATGTATTCAATGTGGGATGCGTCAATTTTCAAAAACCTGCTTTTCACAACCTCCTGCGGATAGCTTTGTTTGTTGATCCGGATATACGGCTCCTTGCTGCAAACGACATCAACCATAAGCGCAACGATTTCATCAAGCCACGGCGCTTTATAATCTTGAACGATAAGGTCATACTCAATATTTTCTTTGATGATTTCCTCATAGGCTTTTCGTTCTGCTATCCATCCCATCCTATCGGGTGTTTTTTCTGCCGGAGCCGCAGAGGATATATCCTGTTCACCGATTGGATATGATAGGATAGTCTGATTCAAATCAGTATTACTTTCATAATTCTCACTACACTCATTCTTATTAGGGTATGATTTGCATACTCCATGAAGTTCGGTTTTCATATTTCCAGAAGTTTGATTATCATACTTCTGGAAGTTTGATTTCCATACTTCTTGATTTTTGATATTCATACTGCCGGAATTTTGTGCTTTTTCTCCGTCTGGCTGCACACATATAAAGTTCTTTACATAGATAATATTGGGCTTTCCCAAGCCCTGCCGCTTGCGTTCTATCAAGCCTACACTGTTTTCAAGCTCATCCAGCAGCTTTGATGTTTTCTGCCTTGCACAGCCCAAATCGGCAATAATATCCTCCATTGTGTAAATGATATACACCCGGTTATGATCGTCCAGCCACCTGTTTTTCATAGACAATCCCATACGGTCAAGCATTAAGCCGTACAATAACTTTGCATCTGTTGACATATTCCGAAAGCGCTTATCTGAAAACAGCACTTTGGGGATGCGGAAAAATGTAAATTGCTCCGCTTCGTTGCCATAGAAGTATTCAAAGGTTAGTGGCATTTGTCAGCACCTCCTCGCTGGTAGATTTGTATATAACAAAGGACAGCCTTGTATGAAACAAGTCTGTCCTCATTGTTTGCATATTCGTTTTTTTGGTAAAAGCTCTTCACTTTTTCAAGATTAGGTGTTAAAATAAGCATGAATGAGATGTAAGCGCATCCTCGATTTTGCTAATGGCTTGCTAATTTGAGGTTTCAAAACAGCATAATATTGCATGAATTTGTATAACATCAAACAGCAAGCAGTTCCTTCAAAAACGCCGTAGTTATGCGGATTTCACGGATGTTCTGAACACGATACAACCCTACGGAAAATGTGATACGTTTTGCTCCTAAGGGTTAGTTATCAGTTCGATTCTGGTCGGGGGTGCCAAAGAAAGCGGCCAAAAAAGATACATGTCTTGTTTGGCCAGTGTTTAAGAGGGTTTGCGGGATTTCCGCAGGCCCTCTTTTCAAAAAGATTTTTGGAGATACCTCACCTCTGTTTAGACGGACCTGAACGGGGGAAGGTATTTTCAAAAGATTTTGCAAAGAAAAAAGTATGATACCATTTGCTAAAATATAATAGAATCCGGAGTTATTTTTTTCGAAATTCGAAAATGATACATGCAGGCAAACGGATGGATTTGAACTTTGGTTATCTGGAAAACTGAATAGAAAAGAAAGAGGATAATTTCTTATATCGAAGTTATCCTCTTTTTTTATACTCAATTGCAAAGGAGAGAAAACGATGGATACAAGTAAATTTTTACATGAAATAGCCAAACGGCTGCCACGGGATGGGGAAACAGAAATATCTGTAAAAGAGTATGGGATAGAAGTTTACATTGATCCGAGCAGATGTTTTACTATCAGGAAATCTGGAGGGATAACATTTCCGGAATGGAGTGTTCATGACAGTGAACTGAACGAATACTATTTTACGGCTGTAAATACGGTGAATATGGTGAGAGAGTACATGACAGCAATGGAACAAGCGCCGCCGCTGACAGCAATTGATTTCGACATGCCCTACAAAAAGCTGGCAGAATTTCATGGTGTAGTATTAGGCGGTGTGGAACAATCGAATGGGGAATATCATTTTACAACCTGGGACTATAAGGACAATGCTTTGTATCATGGGCATTATTATGGTATGGAGTATGAAAAGGCAAAAGAGGATTTTGCGGTGCGGTCGGGGCTGGTAAATGTGGATTGCTTGTTTAACCATGAGCAGCTTGTAGAGATTTACCGCTGCGCTGAAGATTTTTTAAGAGCGCAGAATGATCTAATTGGTAAACCGGATCATATTTTAACGGAGGTTTGCAGGAAGATAGAAAAGACGGTGCCGGAGCTTGACGAACGTGTGCATGAAGCTAATTGCCGTGAAATTGAGAGAAACATGCAGGAGGGGATGAGCGGGAATGTTTAGGGT
>CASGBM010000096.1:0-5256 GCA_949299615.1 uncultured Eubacteriales bacterium
TTCCTCACCTTAATCGCTTCCGCTTCCACTTCCGCTTCCGCTTCCGCAACCAAAGCCAAAACTCTTCAAGAGCCTGCACTGTTTAATTCTCAAGGTCCTATCACGCTATTAAACTCTTAAAAGCGCATAACCACGCCATTTTCAAGAGTTTTTAGCTTCTCGCTGTTTTTTAGCGACTTATTTATTATACGACCTTTCGGCTTTAAATGCAAATCATATATCTTTACTATGATGCAATGAGAACAATTTATCGACATTATTCTCATTTTCTCGTCTATATTCTTTTATTTTCATTTAATTTCGCAACATTTGATACACCTTTTTGTTTCGTGCACTATTCCATTTCGGAAAATAGTTTACAGCAAAAAAGAAACGCACTGCAATAAGCAAATGCGTTCCTTTTATATACTTTTGTATATCTTACAAATCTACTTTAGGAAGTGTGGCAAAGCCCTTTTCCAAATCTTCATCAGTCGGGATGTAATCGCTCATCCTGCCTTCATTATATGCTGCGTAAGCCGACATATCAAAATAACCGGTTCCTGTACAGCCAAAAATAATATTTTTCTCTTCGCCGGTCTCTTTGCACTTAAGTGCCTCATCGATTGCAACACGAATCGCATGCGAGGATTCCGGCGCCGGAAGCGTGCCTTCTGTACGGGCAAATAACGCCGCTGCTTCGAATACCTTCGTTTGCTCCACAGACCTGGCCGTCATATACCCATCGTGATACAATTTAGATACGATTGGCGACATACCATGATAGCGCAAACCGCCGGCATGGTTCGGAGATGGCATAAACCCGCTCCCCAGCGTATACATCCGCATAAGCGGCGTCATACGTCCGGTATCTCCAAAATCAAACGCGTATTTACCGCGTGTCAAAGACGGACAGGAAGCCGGTTCTACTGCAATAAACTCAATATTATTTTTTCCTTCAATTTTATCAGCCATGAACGGCGAAATGAGCCCGCCTAGGTTGGAGCCGCCTCCGGCACAGCCGATAATAATGTCAGGCTGGATTCCATATTTTTCAAGAGCTGTTTTTGTCTCCATTCCTATAATACTTTGGTGCAGCACTACATGATTGAGCACACTGCCTAAAACATAACGGCAGTTTTCTGTTGTGAGGGCAACCTCCATTGCTTCAGAAATTGCACAGCCTAAAGAACCGCCGGTATTCGGGTTCTCTGCCAGAATCTTTCGTCCAACTTCTGTGGTATCGGAAGGAGATGGAATTACTTTGCCCCCATATGTTTGAATCAACGCTTTCCGCTGCGGCTTTTGCTGTGCAGAGACTTTTACCATGAATACGGTTAAATCTATTCCATAAAAAGCGCACGCCATTGCCAGAGCCGTTCCCCACTGGCCTGCACCGGTTTCCGTAGTTAAATGCGTCAAGCCCTGTTTCTTTGCATAATAAACCTGCGCTGCCGCCGAATTCAGTTTGTGGGAACCAGAAGTATTGTTGCCTTCAAACTTATAATATATTTTTGCCGGGGTATCTAATGCCTTTTCCAAATTATAGGCACGCACGACCGGAGAAGGACGGTACATTTTGTAAAAATCCAAGATTTCACCGGGGATATCAATATACCGATCTGTTACATTTAGTTCCTGCGCAATTAGGTCATCGCAGAAAACCGGGCGCAAATCATCTGCCGTGCACGGTTGAAAAGTGACCGGATTGATAAAGGGATCCGGCAATTCTTTCATCGCGGCACGCACATTAAACCAACTCTTTGGCAGTTCCTCCTCCGTCAAATAAATTTTGTAGGGGATTTTTGTCATTATAATCATCCTTTCTGTTTTTGGGCGTAAAAAAACCCTGCCCGTAAAATAGAAAGCAGAGCGACTTAGCATAATCATCATATTTTGTTTTCTAAACTAATCTCATCTAAACTAATCTCATCTCTACTCTCAAATTTAGTATAATCGATTTTACGGTCGGTGTCAAGAGTTTTTGCAATAAAATACAAAAAAAATTCCATGCTTGCTCCTTGATTCTAAATGCACACTGTGATATAATGATGTATACTGCATAAATAAAAGTTTACTTGTTTTGCACACTGCCGCTGGCAGCGCAAAAAAGAAGCAAGCCGGCAGCGGCTTGCTTTTGTGGTGTTATTCTGGATAAAAAGAAGTATGAATAGTAAGGAGTTTTAGCAGGAATGAAAGCGCAGTTGTCGTCAATTTGGTATCAAGCCTTAAAAATTTTAAAAGAAAAGAAAGAAGTCAGCCAATCTGCATATGATCATTGGATTGAGCCTTTAATCCCTGTAGGTATGTCAGAAGATACCATTTATTTAAAGGTTCCGACGGAAGTGCATTATGAAATTGTAAAATCGATTCATTTGGAAACGATTAAGGAAGCGATTAATTTTGTTGCGGACCGTTTTTATCAGGTTGCCTTGCTGGATTATAACGAAGATACCCCTGCTGAACTGGAATATACGGTTGCCTTTGACCGCACAGGCGATGAAGCTTCCTCTCTGAATCCTCGTTACACATTTGATTCTTTTGTCGTCGGCGATTCCAACCGTTTGGCGCACGCAGCTTCGAAAGCTGTTTCCGAGCGTCCTGCCGCCGCTTTTAATCCCTTATTTTTGTACGGAGGCGCAGGGCTTGGAAAAACACACCTTGTCCAGGCAATTGGAAACAAAATTTTAGAAGACAACCCTGCTGCCAACATTGTTTATGTCACCAGCGAAAAATTTATGAATGAATTTATTAACCTGATGCTGACGAAAAAAAATACGATTGATTTCCGCAATAAATACCGCACTTGCGACGTTTTAATTGTTGACGACATTCAGTTTTTGTCCAATAAAGACCAAACCCAGGTTGAGTTTTTCCATACGTTTAACGCACTGCACGAAGCAAACAAGCAGATAATTATGACTTCGGATCGTCCCCCAAAGGAGATTAAAGAGCTGGAAGAACGGATGCGCACCCGTTTTGAATGGGGATTGATTGTAGACATTAAACCGCCGGATTTAGAAACTCGTGTCGCAATTTTAAAGAAAAAAGCCAGCGAAGAAAATTTTGAAGTACCCGATAATATTCTGTTTTATATCGCTGAGAATTTAAAATCCAATATTCGTAACTTAGAGGGTGTATTAAAACGGCTGACGGCATATAATGTCCTTATGGGACGGCCGATTACCATGGCTCTGGCGGATGAAGCAATTAAGGAATTTTTAAATAAAAGTGATGATCCGCATGTGAATACAGAGTATATTTTGTCCATTGTGGCAAATTATTTTAATATTACATCAGATGAAATCCTCTCCTCCAAACGGACGCAGGAAATTTCATATGCGCGCCATATCGCGATGTACCTAATCCGTGAGTTTACAAATCTGAGCCTTCCAAAAATCGGAAAGGAACTGGGCGGCAGAAATCATGCCACCATTTTAAACGGCATTAATAACATTAAGACCAGCATGCAAAAGGATGAGGATACCAAAAAAATCATTGACGAATTGGTGAAAAATTTAGAAAATCGCGATTGATTTGGAGGGTACGATATGAACATCTCAATTTCCACAGAATATATCAAGCTGGACCAGCTGCTTAAATTTGCCGGAATCTCTTTGTCCGGTTCTGATGCAAAAGAGTTGATTTTAAGCGGTGCAGTCAGTGTAAACGGCACGCTGTGTGAAATGCGAGGGAAAAAAATTCACTCCGGCGATGAGGTTGTCATCGCGCTGGGGGATGAACTGATTTCTTTAACGGTGGAATAGCCTATGATTATTGAGTCGCTTCATTTAACAAATTTTCGAAATTACTGCGACGAGGAGTTTTCCTTCCTTCCTCAAACCAATATTTTATACGGTAAAAACGCGCAGGGCAAAACCAATGCCCTTGAAGCCCTTTATCTGTTTTCCATCGGCAAGTCCTTCCGCACACAGCAGGACAGGGATTTGATTCGTTTTGGGGAAGATTTGGCACGCGCAGAGCTCACTTTTTCTGATGCAAAACGCCGTCAGAAAATTGAAATTTTTATTCGGCGCGACCGAAAAAAACAAATTAAAATCAACGGCGTTGTAATTCACAAGCTGAGTGAATTGGTTGGGCGGCTCAACGTCGTTTTATTCTGCCCGGAAGAGTTGGGGCTTATAAAAGACGGTCCCCATGTGCGGCGCCGCTTTTTAGACATTGCGCTAAGCCAGCTTCGACCAAACTATTACCATCTTCTCGGCCTTTATAACAAAGTGCTGGAACAGCGGAATCATTTATTAAAAAAAATAAAATATAAGAATGAGCCTTCCCTGGCCGGCACTTTATTCATCTGGAATGAAAAACTGGTTTCTTACGGCATGCAGTTAATTCAATACCGTTCTGATTTTATCCAGACGCTGGAGCACTATGCACAAAAAATACACCGTGAAATTTCTGGCGAATCTTTCGAAATGCAATACTGCACCCGTTTTGAGTCGAAAGAGGCATTTTTAGAGAAATTGAACACAACCTTGGACAAAGATTTGGAGCAGGGATATACTTTGCACGGACCGCACCGCGATGATATTGCGTTTTCTGTAAACGGTCGCGACGCCAAAGCATTTGCCTCTCAAGGTCAGCAGCGCACCATGGTGCTTTCTTTAAAGCTGGCTCAGGCAGATTTGCTTTTTGATGACGTCGGCGAATATCCGGTTCTGCTGCTGGATGATATTATGTCTGAATTGGATGCCGGGCGGCGTTCGTATCTGGCTAAAAGAATTACCGACAAACAGGTTGTCCTGACCTGTACAGATATGGAGCAAAATCTGTGCTCCGGTTCGGTTCGCGCCGTCCAGATAAATAACGGCGCTATTGTTTGTGAAAATGCCGGCAAATAAAACGGATTTACACTATTGATTCAGGAGGTAACCTATGTTTCTTCATTTAGGCGGCGATACGGTTGTAAATTTAAAAGACGTAATTGCTATTATGGATTTGGATGTTACCAGCATTTCCAAAATCACGCGGGAATTTCTTACCGTTGCTGAGGAAGAGCGTTTTGTGGTCAATGTGTCCGAAGATCTTCCAAAATCTTATGTTTTGGCGGAAATTGACCATAAGAGCAAAATTTTCGTTTCTCCCATTTCGTCCGCAACCCTGTTAAAACGAGCAAGAGGCTTTCATAACATGGCCGGATCTTTCGATTTGGAATGATTTTTATTTAATGACTGCTGAACAATTCTGAAACGCAGCCGCATAGCGGTTTGTAAGCGTTTCAGAATTGTTTAGGTGCAAGGTTTTTGTGCTTTTTTT
>CASGBM010000096.1:5321-13493 GCA_949299615.1 uncultured Eubacteriales bacterium
TTTCACACAAATGGTTTCGCAAAACCATTTGTTCAGTAGACATTATTTACAAAATAGACAAGAACCGCTCTGCTTTTCCTTAGCAGAGCGGTTCCTGTCTATTTTTCTGATTTTTTTAACGGCTGCGAACTTTCAAACGGCCGAATCCTTTTTTTGTATAGCACGGCATTGGCATATGTCAACAAAACTTCTATGGTGCAAATAAAATCTTTTTTGCATTTTTTACAAGCATGCAGGGCAACAAATTTGTTCCCTTGTTTAAACCATCCCCGTTTTTTTTGTGCAAACCTTCCGCACGAAGGACAGCGCACTTTAAATTCACGCCGGTCGACACTGGGATGTGTTAAATCAGTAATATGAATGTTTTTATAGTGCTGATTTACTTCCGTGGCATCTACAATATAACCGTCAAACCGTTTGCGGTAAAAAATTTGTGTAAACACTTCTCCGGAAATAGTCGCATCCACCAAAGCATCATGCAGCGATTCTTCCTCATACTCAATTGACAAAACATCTGCCGCCATTTTAAGACCGATCTGCCGCTGTTTCCCTTCTTCCTCTAAAATGTCTGAAACATATTTTTGCAAATCGGCAAACCTTGCCAGCCAATAAATTTTTGCGTCACTATAGTAGCAGCGGTAATTGGATCTAAGCACGGAAGCATCTTGCATCCCCCATGACATCAAAACAAATTTTTTCCCTAAGAATTTTTTAAAAGCGTGAAATGCATCGGGAAAAGGGACTCCTTCTTTCTCCAATTTTTTCATGGAAAGCCCCGTCATTTTTTCAACCGTAGGTTCCATTTTACAATACAGCTGCGGCCGTACCAAACAATTGAAACTGCCAATATATTGCAGACGGTTGTTATACTTTACCGCTCCGATCTGTATAATTTCGTCTGGGCATTTCCAATTGACCTCCCTTGCATATCGGTTCCACTCCAAATCAAATACAATATAATTCATTCATCCTGCCTCACAACAATATTACTTTTCGTCCAGCGACCAATCAATCGGTTCTTTTCCCATCTGCGCCAAAAGCGTGTTCACCTTGCTGAAATGGCGGCAGCCAAAAAAACCGCGGTTTGCCGACAGAGGACTGGGATGCGCCGACATTAAAACATAATGGTGATTCGCAGTGATAAGCGGCAGCTTCATTTTCGCATTGGCGCCCCATAAGAGGAAGATAACAGGATCTTTCCTTTCATTTAATTTTGCAATTACCTGATCGGTAAACTGTGTCCAGCCCAAATTTTTATGCGAATTCGGCTCGCCGCCGCGAACAGTCAAAACAGTGTTTAAAAGCATAACCCCCTGCTGCGTCCAGGGAACCAGACAACCTGTCTTGGGGGGAACAAGGCCAAGATCAGTTTGCAGCTCTTTAAAAATATTAACAAGTGACGGCGGCGGCGCTGTGCCCGGCTGGACGGAAAAAGCCAGTCCGTGCGCCTGCCCCGGTCCGTGATAAGGATCCTGTCCGAGTAAAAGAACCTTCACCTTATGATACGGCGTCATTTTAAGCGCGTTAAAAATATTGTGCATATCGGGATACACCGTGTGCGTCCGGTATTCTGCAGCCAGTTTTTTTCGAAGAATTTGATAATATTCCTTTTCAAACTCTCCGCCAATGACCTGATCCCAATCGTTTCCTATCTGAACCATGCTGACCCCGTTTCCTACGCTTTATTGAGAAGCTTATTGACTTCTTCTACAAAGGTATTAATATCCTTAAACTGCCGATAGACGGAAGCAAAACGCACATATGCCACCTCGTCGAGTTCTTTCAGTTTCTCCATCACCATTTCTCCAATGGTTTCCGTTGATACCTCACGCTGAAGCTCGTTTTGCATGGCGGCCTCAATGTCGACTACAATTTTTTCCATCTCACTGGTTGGAACCGGACGTTTTTCACAGGCGCGCATAATACCATTTAACAGTTTTTGACTGTCAAACATCTGCCGCGAGCCATCTTTTTTTACCACCATCAGCGGAATATTTTCTATTTTTTCATAAGTGGTAAAGCGCTTGCCGCACTTTAAACATTCCCGGCGCCTGCGGATAGCTTCGCCTTCGTCTGTCGGGCGGGAATCAACTACTTTACTTTCTTCAAATTCACAATAGGGGCATTTCATTTTGGACACTCCTTTTTAAACGCTGATTTTATCTATGGATTATAGATGATTAAAAAACTCATATAAATATTGTTTTCTTTCTATTAGCTCCTCTAACCGCCTGATATATTCCCGAACGTCTTTAATATTAAAAATTCGCTCAATCCGGTCTCCCCTAACCAGTTTTGTCACTGCCCCAACGCCCATGGACACAACGGTCTGCAATTCTTCCATCATAAAAACATTATATAAACCTTCTGTGCCTTCTTGACAAAAGCCCGTGTTTTCCTGATTGCCCAGTGTTTTTTTCTGACGGTAAAGATAGTAAGGAAAATAGCTCTTTTCCTTCAGCAGCCGGTGGGCAAAGCGAACCATTTTCTGAACGTCAAGATCCGCGGAAAGCAGGACGGGTTCCTCTTCTGTCGTAAGCCGGGCAGCGCGCTTAATGCACATGGTATGTACAGTAATATTTTCCGGTGCAAACGCCGCAACGGTTTCTAAAGACGACGCAAATTCTTCCGGCGTTTCCTCTGGTAAGCCCGCAATTACATCCATGTTCACCGCATGGAAATCAAATTTCTTGACCAGGGCCATAGCTTCATCAATCTGCTCTGCTGTATGCTTTCGTCCAATGATATCCAGTGTCTTTTGGTTCATGCTCTGTGGATTGACACTGATCCTGTCAACTCCCCAGCGCCTCATAACCGCAAGCTTTTCTGCCGTAATGGTGTCCGGCCGTCCGGCTTCTACTGTAAACTCTTGTCGGTTGGATAAATCAAAACACGCTGTTATTTTCCCAAGAAGGCTGTCCAGTTCTTTTGCCGACAAAGTGGTTGGAGTGCCGCCGCCGATATACACACTGTCAATTCGGAACCCAAGATCTGATACAATTGCCGCCGTTGCCTCTATTTCCCGAAAAAGAGCTTCTAGATACGGTGCTACAAAATGTTTCATTAAATCGACGCCCATAGAAGCAAAGGAACAATAGATACACCTTGACGGACAAAAAGGAATGTCTACATATAAACTGCAGCTGTTTGGCGGCGGAGCCGGAAAAACCATGATCTCCCGTTTGGCAATGGAAAGCGCCAGCGCAATTTTCTCATCCGTCACGGAAAACTGACCCGACAGCGTACGGTAGATTTCCTCCTCCGTCATACCGGCGCGAATCATCTGCACCACCCGCTTCACCGGACGGATCCCGGTCAGCGTCCCCCAAGGCATTACAATTTCGTTACTCATTCGCATATCGTTCCCATTCATACACTTCATTATGTTTCTTTTCATATCCAATCGTCGTTGCCGGCCCGTGTCCCGGATATACGGCCGTTGTCTCCGCAAGGGAAAACAGCTTATATTGAATCGAATCAATAATCTGCTTCATATTTCCGGTTGGCAGATCTACTCTGCCCATCCCTCTTTGAAACAGTGTATCACCGGAAAACAACACATTGCCGCACAAAAGACAAATCCCGCCGCTCGTGTGACCGGGCGTTTCTATCACCCGGAACCGTTCTGCACCGGACACAATGATGTCGCCCTCCACCACTGTCTGATCCGGCTGCGGCAGCGATTGTGACACGCCAAAATCCCGCATCAGATTCACATGCGGATTGAGATAGTTCTCTCTCTCTTTCTTGCCAACAACCAGTTTTGCTCCCGTCAGTCTTTTCACTTCACTAACAGCGCCAATATGATCGTGGTGGCAATGGGTTAAAACAATTGTTTTTACTTGATATTTTTTTTCTTTTATACGGTTTAAAATTTTTTCTGCCTCATCGCCGGGATCAATCAAAATCAACTCCTGCGGGTCTCCCGTAAGATAGCAGTTTTCCTGAATAAAGCCGGTCACAACCGTTTCCAGTACCATACGTTTCCTCCTGTCCTTCCTATCCTCAAAACCTCGCCCGGCAAACCAGCGCTTTAGTTGCTCCTTGTAACTTCAAACACGCTTTGGAGCCGCGCCAGTTTTTTCTGTACGGATTCAAATTGTTCTTTTGAAGTGATTTCAATTGTCACGTTGATCACCGCAATCTGATCTTTTGTCGTCTTCGAATGAATGGCGCTGATTAATATTTTCAAATCAGAAATCACTTTCGTAATTTCTGCCAGGAGACCTTTCCTATCATAAGCAGAAATTGTAAGCTCTGTGTAGTACGAATTTTTCTGAGCAACTTCGTCCTGCCAATGTACTTTTATCAAACGGTCCGTACCGCTGTAGCGGTTTTCCGCAACGATATTCGGGCAATCCGCCCGATGCACAGACACCCCTCTGCCGCGGGTAATGTAGCCGACGATCGGGTCGCCCGGAACAGGGTTGCAGCACCGGGAAAGCCGAACCAGGCAGTTGTCAATTCCTTCCACTACAACACCGTTGCTCGCCGAAGTCCGTTTGGGGGCAGTAACCGCAGCAGCAGCCAAAGCCTCGGGTGCGGCTGTCTTCATTGCCAAACGGTATTGCTCCCGCAGCCTGCCGACAATCTTATTGACGGTTAGCGCTCCATAACCCACGGCGGCAAACAAATCATCAATATTAGAAAAGGTATACTTTTTACATATCGCTTCCACCCACTCCGGCCGGAAAAGCTGGGCAGATGTCATGTTGATGCGCCGCAGCTCTTTGTCAATTAATTCTTTGCCGCGGGTAATATTTTCTTCCCGGCGCTCCCGTTTAAACCACTGGTTAATTTTTGTGCGCGCCTGTGACGTCTTGCACAGTTTCAGCCAATCGCGGCTTGGACCGTGCACGGAAGACGAAGTCATAATATCAACAATATCTCCGTTTTGCAGGACATAATCCAGGGTGGCAATCTTTCCGTTTACCTTCACTCCTGCCATTTTACAGCCAACCGCGCTGTGAATCATAAAGGCAAAATCAATCGGCGTGGAGCCGGCAGGAAGGTTAATCACATCGCCTTTCGGCGTAAAAACAAAAACTTCATCGGCAAACAGGTCAATTTTCAAAGTCCGCATAAAGTCGTCCGAATCCACCACGTTCTGCTGAATTTCTAGTATCTGCCGAATCCATTCCAATTTGGAATCCATATCGGTTTCTCCGGCGCGGCCTTCTTTATATTTCCAGTGCGCCGCGATACCATGTTCGGCAACACGGTGCATTTCCCAAGTACGAATTTGAATTTCAAACGGCGTACCATTTGGTCCGATCACCGTTGTGTGGAGCGATTGATACATATTGGGTTTCGGCATGGCGATATAATCTTTAAACCTGCCCGGAATCGGATAGTAAAGTTCATGAACCATACCCAGCACCGCATAGCAGTCTTTTACGCTGTCCACAATTACCCGGACAGCAAAAAGATCATACAGTTCATCAATACTCTTATTTTGGGTGTACATTTTGCGGTAAATGCTGTAGAAATGCTTTGCCCGTCCCATCACATGGGAATGGATTCCCAATTCCTTTAATTTTTCTTCCAGCGTATGAATAATGTCGTTGATATAGGCTTCCCGTTCCCTGCGTTTTAAGTTAATAGATTCTGTAATTTCCTTGTACGCAACGGGATCTAAATAGCGCAGGGAAAGATCTTCCAGTTCCATCTTAATTTTTGACATACCTAAGCGATGCGCTAAAGCTGCATAAACCTCCAGCGTTTCCCTCGCCTTTTCCCGCTGTTTATCTTCGCTTTTTGCCTTCAGTGTACGCATATTGTGAAGCCGGTCCGCCAGCTTAATCACGATTACCCGTACGTCTTTTGCCATCGCCAGAAACATTTTCCGCAGGTTTTCTATTTGCTGCTCCTCTTTGGAGGTGTATTGAATTTTTCCCAGCTTGGTAACCCCGTCAACAATCAGAGCCACATTTTCTCCAAATTCTTCCCGTATATAGGAGAGCGAATAAGAGGTATCCTCCACCACATCATGCAGCAGCGCTCCGACCAGGGAATCGCAGTCCAGCTCCAAATCAGCCAGAATATGGGCAACCGCAAGCGGGTGAGAAAGGTATGGTTCGCCGGAATTGCGGTTTTGCCCTTCGTGCGCCACCTTTGCCAGCTCATATGCCTTTGTCAGCCGTTCTATATTAAATTTGGGATTGTACGCCAGCACTTTTTCCTTCAACGCTTCAAAGGAGTTATCCGAAACGTTTTCCATGATACCCCCTCCTCTCTGATAACTGTTTTAACGTTCCGAAAAACGCATATCCTTAAGCAATACTTGAATCTGCCGTTCTCCGCGGAACACATGAATATCCAAATGAAATAAAATGTCGATTATATCATGCGGCTGAATTTTTTCTAGATATTCTCCCATACCAAAACCTACGGCTTCAAAGCCGTTTTCACCGCTCATCAGCGTAAGCTTGATATGTTTCCCATCGCTCAGGGGCCGTATGTGCATAATTTCTAGGTTCCGCGCGAAAAACACGGGGCTGGCATTCCCCATGCCGTGCGGTTCCAGGATTTGCAGCTTTTCCGCCGTATTCATGTTAATATATTCTGCCGGCAGTTCGGCGTCGATATAAATACGGGGGAGAAAGTCGTCCGGCACCAACAGACGTCTGGCATACTCATTCATCTGTTTTCGCAGCTGAGGAATTTTATCCGTATGGACGCTAAGCCCTGCTGCAAGTTCATGGCCTCCGAATTTTACAAGCAGGTCGCTCACATGCTCCAGTGCCTGAAACAGATTAAAAGATCGGATGCTCCTGCCGGAACCTTTTCCCATCCCGTCCCCTGTACTGATTAATATGCAAGGCTTATTATACTGCTCCGAAATTTTTGAAGCAACAATTCCGATAATCCCGTGATGCCAATTTTCATGGTCTAAAACGAGCACGTAATCCTCCAGCATATCCTCATTTTCCTCTATGATTTGCTGTGCCTCGTTTAAAATTTTAATTTCTGTCTCTTGCCTCTCCCGGTTTTCCTTTTCCAAGTTTTCCGCATAAAGTTTTGCCTCGCGCTCCCCTTTTGCCAAAAGCATTTCCACAGCACACTTGGGATCTCCCATGCGTCCGGCGGCATTGATCCGCGGCGCAAGCGTAAAACCAATTGTCCCCGTTGTCATCACCGCTGGGTCAATCTCCGCACGTTCAATCAGAGCCCGAACACCCCAGTTGGCAGTGTATTTCATCTGATTCAAGCCGTTTTTGACAATAATGCGGTTTTCCCCCAATACGGGCATCACATCCGCCACAGTTCCAATTGCTACGATGCTTAAATATTCTTCTAAAAGTTCCTGCATATGAAACTTCATTTGCAGTGTAAGCGCCTGCAGCAGCTTAAAAACAACTCCGACACCGGCCAGTGCTTTAAACGGATACGGGCATTCCGGCTGTTTGGGGTTTAAAATACAAAAAGAATCCGGAAGGGTTTCTTTGCATTCGTGATGATCTGTAACTATTACATCAATTCCTCTTTCTTTTGCATATTCAATTTCATGTACAGCTGTAATCCCACAGTCCACAGTAATCATCAAAGTGGTGCCTTTGTCGGCAATTTTATCTATCGCTGACACATTAATCCCATAACCCTCCTGCAGACGGTCCGGAATATAGTAATCCACATCCGCCTTATGGTCCGATAAAAATTTAACCAAAATTGCCGTAGAGGTAATGCCGTCCACATCATAATCCCCATAGACCGTGATGTGCTCTCCCCGGTCAATTGCCTGCAGGATCCGGTTAACCGCACACTCCATTCCTTTCATGAGAAAAGGATCCAGCAGCCGATCGGCTGTAGAATGAATATATTCCTCCGCCTGTTCAATACCGCGGTTTAACAGCACCACAGCAATAATCGGCGGCAGATGGTATGTTTTGCTAATGCGCAAGACATCTTCCTTATTATTATTTTTACTGAGCAAAACCCATTTCTTTTTCTGCATAATGTGTCCCCTAAAGCTATATATAGTGCAATTATATCTTATTTATACTAATTATACTACTTTTTTGTCTTTTATGCAACTATACTTTTTATCATCAGGGAAAAACATAAAATACTGCAATAATAAATATCCCCCCGCATAGCGGGGGGTATTTCATTTTCGGGCATAGCCCTACCCTCTACTGGCTGGGCACAAGTGCCCTTTTATTTGGCCTGCCA
>CASGBM010000097.1 GCA_949299615.1 uncultured Eubacteriales bacterium
GGCGCGAAGAGCGCCGTGCGAACGAAAGCCCTTGTTTTCAAGCGAAAACTCTTGAAAAGAGGTTTCGACTTGAAGCGTGTCGACTTTATCGACACGCTGCGGCACACCCCAGGGTGTGCCGTTTTTGCGTTACCATTTGCAGTCTTGCATTATTTTTCCAACAGCTGAATTCCCTTATGGATTCGGGCCAGTGTTTCTTCTTTTCCCAAAATTTCGGCAAGTTCTACACCGCCGCCCGGTGTAAATGCTTTTCCGGAAACCGCGCAGCGAAGCGGCCAGAGAATGATCCCGTTTTTCACTTCCATCTTTGCAATCAGGTCAAACAGGGCGCTGTGGATGTTGTCCATGGTCCAGTCTGTAACTGCTTCTAAAACAGGTACAATCGCCTTTAAGCTCGCCAGCGAATTTTCTTCGTTGGTTTTCATTTTTTTGTGGCAGTACATCTCTGCCGAATACTCCGGCAAAGCGTCGAAAAAGTCGACCTGCTCCGGAATGTCGGACAGTTTTTCACAGCGCTGCTGCAGGAGCGCGCTCACCTTGGTAAGGTCAATTGCAGGGTTTTTAATCGCGCTTTTTAAGTAAGGCTCGGCAAGCTTATAAAATTCTTCCGGAGTGAGTTTTCGGATATATTCGCCGTTTAACCAATCCAGCTTTTTCTGATCAAAGATGGCAGGCGATTTGCTGATTCCTTTTAAGTCAAACGCTTCAATTAGTTCAGGCAGGGTAAACACTTCCTGCTCTCCGCCGGGGCTCCAGCCCAAAAGCGCAATATAGTTTACAATCGCATCTTTTAAATATCCCTTGTTGATAAAATCTTCATACGATGCGTCGCCTTCGCGCTTTGACAGCTTTTTATGCGCGTCTTTCATAACCGGCGAAACGTGAATATATTTTGGAATCTCCCAGCCGAATGCTTCATACAAAAGATTGTATTTCGGCGTGGAGGAAAGATATTCACTGCCGCGGATAACGTGCGTAATGTGCATCAAGTGGTCGTCAATGACGTTTGCAAAGTTATAGGTCGGCAAACCGTCAGACTTTAAGAGTACATTATCATCGAGCGTTGCGTTGTCCACGGTGATCTTGCCGTAAATTTCATCATAGAACGTCGTCGTTCCGCGCTTCGGGATCTTCTGGCGAATGACGTACGGCACGCCGCTTGCCAGTTTTTCTTCAATTTCTTCTTTGGACAGGCGCGCACAGTGCCCGTCATATTTCGGCATGAGTTTTGCCGCTTCCTGCTGCTCGCGCAGGGCGTCGAGCCGTTCTTTGTCGCAGAAGCAATAATAAGCGCTGCCAAGCTCAACCAATTTTTTCGCATATTCCTGGTAAATCGAGCGGCGTTCGCTCTGGATGTACGGACCGTACGGTCCGCCGATGTCCGGGCCTTCGTCGTGCACCAAACCGGTTTCTTTCATTGTTTTATAAATCAGGTCAACCGCGCCGTCTACATAGCGTTCCTGGTCGGTGTCTTCAATGCGGAGAATAAAATCCCCTCCGCTGTGTTTTGTCAGCAGATAGGCATAAAGAGCCGTACGCAGATTTCCGATATGCATATACCCGGTTGGGCTGGGCGCAAACCTGGTTCTGATTTTGTCCATGGCAGTACCATTCCTTTCTGTATTTCACACGATGATGTGCGGTAGTTTTTCTGGTTTCATTATAGCGGTTTCAAAGCAGGCTGTCAAGCCCGCCGGAGCAAGCGAAAGCGCGCGATGTTACTTATGTTTTGCAATGCCGCGGGCAAACGCGGCGAGGGTTTCCGGCGTTTCGTCCAGCATATAGGGGCGGCTGATCTGCCCTTCAAACCCCGGGCGCATGTCGATGTCCGGAGCGGAAAACCAAACAGCGGCCTTGATGTTCGGATATTTGTGCAGATTTTCAAACATGTGGTCAATCCACATGGGTTTGTTGCCGCCGACGGAGCTGGAAGCAAATTCGGTGATAATCCACGGAAAATCGGAGAAAAACGGGTGGTATGCCGCCTGCACCTCGTCGTAGATCTCGGTAAACGAACGCCAGTCTTCGCCGGTTACGTCGATATAATATGTTCCGGTATTGTAGCCGGTGACGCCGATCATCTGCACATAGTCGTCACCCGGATAATAAGCAAGAAAATTGTTCCAGTTGCAGGGCGGATAGTTGCGGTCGTTGGGGTTAAACACCCAAATGGCATTATCCACGCCTTCTTCTTCAAAAATTTCATACACGCGCCGCCAGCAGCCAATATAAATTTCCGGGTCAGACAGGTTCACGATGCCGGAATAGTTTGCCCAGTCGGTGTTCATTTCATTATTGAGCCGAAAGAAAAACGGCGAATGAATTTCTTCTTTGAGCTGCCGCGCAAGCGCCCGGATTTTATCGTCATATTTGCCTTTATAAGTTTCTAAAAGCGGGCTTTTGCAGTACAGGTCTTCGTTATTGGTTTCCGTCATCTGCAAAGTCAGCTCGATCATGCGCCCTTCTTTTTCACAGTGGTCTAAAAAATTTTGCGAAATCGGCTGTCCGATATGATTATAAATCAGCACAATGGGAAAAGTAAAATCAAGCTGCTGTTCCATTGCAGGGATGGTTTTGTTGATCCCTTCTTCCTGCACCTGCGAAGCAAAAATGCCCCACATCACGTCGTCGCTCTTTTGCAGTGAATTGTATACGCGGCGCGTATCGTTTGACCAGAAATCCGGCGTTTTCGGCTCGAAATGCAGGTCGTAGGAAGGAACGCCGCTCGGCTCAAACACGCAAAAGCTGGAAAGCGCTGTTTGCGTTGCACGCTCGATCTCGCCGTCTACACTGCTTCGAAAGCGGAACATCAAACGAAAAAATTCTTTTTCACCGGTGTTGATGGTCGCATAGGTGTACACATTTTTTTTGTCTTCGGGCATATCCGTGATTTTAACAGAAATAATCCGCACACGGTTTTCACCATAGGTGCGCGTATCGTCTGCCAAAAGCTCGATGGAATTATTCTTGCGGTATTCTTCACTAGTGATAAAGCGGTTTAAGTAATGCGCAATATATTCGTCCATATCCTCATACGGCGAACGCTCTTTGGAAATGGTGACATCACAAAAAGCGCTGTTCATTTTGACAAAATTAGGGCTGCGGGAAAAATCCGGCTCGAGGCCCTCCGGCAGATCAACAGAAAACCCCGTGGTAAAATCGGTCAGCCTCGTTATGCCTTTCGCGCGCTCGATGAGCTTGTTATCTTTTCCAAGATTCACGCGTGATGCGCGCCCAGGCTGGTTATTGGTATATAAAACCTGCTCAGAAGCTTCCGGCAAAGTCGCATAAGACAGATCAGACAGCGAAACGGTTTTCGCCGCTAAAGAGCGCAAACTGTCCTTTAAGTGCCGCGCAAACGGTTTTTGTGACTTTGCCAGCACACAGCCAAAGCAAACGGCCGCTGCAAAAAAAACCGCACAAACAGCATAAATTATGCGCCTGCGTCTGCGCCGCGCCATTTTCTTTTTCGCTCGAATCCTGCTCACCCAATTCCCCCTTTTTTTGATTTTGCAATTCTGCCTGCGTCAGGTTAGAACTGTTGAAATCACTATTCTTTATTTTATCCGATTCGGCAGGAAAAATCAAGAAATTTTGACAGGTTTCGAACCGGTTTTGAAAATGCATTTTGCTGCGTGTGATTTATGAGGATATTTTACTGCGAATAGATATGAATATTTCGTGAATTTTCATATTTTCTTTGACCTTACGGCAATTTTGTGTTATACTAAAAAATGGTATATTATGAATTTCCGGTTTGCGCGAAAAGACACTGATATGGCCTGCATCCGTGCTTCCGGTTATGAGGTGAATCAATTGAAAAAATTAATGGAAAAAATCATTGGGAGCTACAGCGACAGGGAGTTAAAACGGATTCGCCCTATCGCAGATAAAGTGGTTGCGCTGGAGGAGGAATACCGCAAGCTTTCCGACAGCGAATTAAAAGCAAAAACGGGTGAGTTTCGCGAGCGTATCGCCAAAGGGGAAACGCTGGACTCGCTGCTGCCGGAGGCGTTTGCCACCGTGCGCGAGGCGGCGGACCGTGTTTTGGGCCTGCGTCACTTTTATGTGCAGATCTTGGGCGGTATCGTCCTTCACCAGGGCAGAATTTCGGAAATGAAAACCGGAGAAGGGAAAACGCTGGTTTCTACGCTGCCGGCCTATTTAAACGCCCTGCCGGGTAAAGGCGTGCACATCGTTACGGTGAACGATTACCTGGCAAAACGTGACTCCGAGTGGATGGGAAAGGTCTTTAAATACCTCGGGCTGACTGTTGGGCTTGTCATCCATGAGGTGGAAAACAAAGACCGGAAAAGAGCGTATGGGGCGGACATCACATACGGTACGAACAACGAGTTCGGCTTTGATTATCTGCGTGACAATATGGTCATTTATAAAGAACAGATGGTACAGCGCGGGCAGAATTATGCCATCGTCGACGAGGTGGACTCTATTTTGATCGACGAGGCAAGAACACCGCTCATTATTTCCGGCATGGGCGATAAATCGACCCTTTTGTATCAGCAGGCAGACGCGTTTGCGCGTACGCTTTCTTGCCACCGTGTGGCAGAATCGGACGATAAGGCACTAGACGACGACATTGAAGAAGATTATATTGTCGACGAAAAAGCCAATACCGCAACGCTCACGCGGCACGGTGTGGAAAAAGCAGAGCGCGCATTTCATTTGGAAAACCTTTCCGATCCGGAAAATATGACGCTGCAGCACCATATTAACCAGGCGATTAAAGCGCACGGAACGATGCGCCGGGATAAAGATTATGTCGTAAAAGACGGCGAGGTCATCATCGTGGATGAATTTACCGGCCGTTTGATGTTCGGCCGCCGTTATTCTGACGGGCTGCACCAGGCGATAGAGGCAAAAGAGGGCGTGAAGGTGGAGCGCGAAAGCAAAACGCTTGCGACTATTACGTTCCAGAACTATTTCCGTCTGTACCACAAGCTCGCCGGTATGACCGGTACTGCGCAGACAGAGGAGACCGAATTTCAGGATATTTATAAGCTGGATGTTATCGTTGTGCCGACCAATAAGCCGCTTGCGCGCAAAGACTTGGCAGACGCGGTGTACAAAACCGAAAAAGGCAAGTTCAACGCCGTAGTAGAACAGGTGGTGCAAAGCCACGAGAGCGGTCAGCCGGTTTTGGTGGGTACGGTTACGATCGAAAAATCGGAGATGCTCTCTGCCATGCTCAAGCGCCGCGGGATCAAGCATGAGGTATTAAACGCGAAATATCATGAGAAGGAAGCGGAAATCATTGCCCAGGCAGGCAAGCTCGGCGCGGTGACCATTGCGACCAACATGGCAGGCCGCGGAACGGACATTATGCTCGGCGGTAACGCAGAATTTATGGCAAAGCACGAGATGAAAAAGCTCGGCTATGAGGATGAAATGATTGCAGAAGCGATGGGCTTCGGCGAAACGGACGATGAGGAGATTTTAAACGCGCGTCAGGTTTTTGCTGATTTACTCGCAAAATATAAGGAAAAAATTGCGCCGGAGGCGGAAAAAGTGCGCGAGGCGGGCGGCTTGTTCATCATCGGTACCGAACGGCACGAATCCCGACGGATTGATAACCAGCTGCGCGGACGTTCCGGCCGTCAGGGCGACCCGGGTACTTCGAAATTTTATATCTCGCTGGAAGACGATCTCATGCGCCTGTTCGGTTCAGAGCGAATCCAGCGCGTAGTTGAGACGCTGGGCTTGGAAGAAGACCAGCCGATTGAACATAAAATGCTGACCAATGCGATTGAAAACGCGCAGAAACGTGTGGAGGGACGAAATTTTCAGATTCGCAAGCACGTCCTGCAGTATGACGACGTGATGAACCAACAGCGTGAGGTCATCTATGGCCAGCGTCAGCAGGTACTCAATGGGGAAAACGTAAAAGACAACATTATGAATATGCTTCACGAACTGGTGGATTCGGCGATTTTGCGCTACACCGGGGAAACCGATGTGGCAGACGACTGGAACTTAGCCGGTTTGATGGAATATTTAGAGGCGGAATTTGTACCGCATGGCGCTTTAGAAGTCAGCCGCGAGGATATGGAGTTTATTACCAAAGAAGAACTCAAAGAGCGCGCGCTGAAAATCGGCCATGAAATTTACGAAGCGAAAGAAGCGGAGTTCGGCAGTGACAACATGCGCGAGCTGGAGCGCGTGGTGCTTTTGCAGGTGGTTGACAGCAAGTGGATGGACCATATCGACGATATGGATCAGCTTAGAAACGGAATCAACCTGCGCGCTTATGCTCAGCGCGACCCGGTGATTGAGTATAAGTTTGAAGGCTTTAATATGTTTGAAGAAATGATTGCGGCGATCCGCGAAGATACCATTAAATATATTTATCATGCGAGAATCGAAGCTCCGCCGGAAAGGGAGCAGGTAGCAGAGCCGATCAGCGAAAGCCTGGGCGGTGAGACGGAGAAAAAGCCGGTGAAAAAAGCGGAAAAAGTCGGCAGAAACGACCCGTGCCCGTGCGGCTCCGGGAAAAAATATAAAAAATGCTGCGGAGCGAATGAAGAATAAAAGAGAAGTGGCCAGCAGGGCGGCGCTGCCGCCCTGATTTCTGCTTTTTTATAACTTCAGATTTTATTTTATCAGCAAAAGGGCGTGAAACAATGATAGAATTTGACCAATACCGTCTGGATTTGGACGCGATGAAAAAGGATATTATTGAAATGAGGGATTCACTTTGAAATCCCCAAAACAGAATCGAAAATAGCAGAACTGGAAAAAGTGTCGGCAGACAGCGCGTTTTGGGAGGATATGGAACATTCGCAAAAGGTGCTGCAGGAGTTAAAACAATTAAAAGGCAAGGCCGAGCGTTATGCGCATTTAAAAAGCAGCTGGGAGGACATGGTAACCTTAGTGGAGCTTGCCATCGAGGCGGACGATGAGTCTATGCTGGAGGAAGTCAAAGCCGGTTATGACGCGCTGGCAGAGGAACTGGAAACGCTGAAACTGGAGACATTGTTGTCTGGAAAATATGATAAAAATAACGCGATTATCGCGCTGCATCCGGGAGCGGGCGGCACCGAGGCGCAGGATTGGGCGTCTATGCTGCTTCGCATGTACCAAATGTGGGCAGAGCGGCGCGGTTTTTCTGTGGAAACGCTGGATTATCTGGCCGGCGATGAAGCAGGGATTAAAAGTGTGACGATTTTAATTAAGGGCGAAAATGCCTATGGGTATTGCAAAAGCGAAAAGGGCGTACACCGCCTGGTGCGTATTTCGCCGTTTGACGCTTCCGGCAGAAGGCATACCTCTTTTGCCTCGGTCGATGTGATGCCGGAAATTGACGACGATATTGAAATTAATATTAATCCGGATGACCTTAAGGTGGATACCTTCCGCGCAAGCGGCGCGGGCGGACAGCACATCAATAAAACGGATTCTGCCATCCGGATTACGCATATTCCGACCGGAGTTGTCGTGTCTTGCCAGACCGAGCGTTCCCAGCACCAGAACCGGGAAACAGCAATGAAAATGCTTAAAGCAAAGCTGGTAGAAATGGCAGAACGCGAACAAAAAGAGAAAATTGAGAATTTAAAGGGAGATATGAAGGACATTGCCTGGGGCAGCCAGATCCGGTCCTATGTGTTCCATCCGTATAATATGGTAAAAGACCACCGCACGAATTACGAAGTCGGAAACATCGGCGCAGTGATGGACGGTGATTTGGACGGTTTTATTAATGCTTATTTAAAAGCCGCGAGTCTTGGCACATTGAATTTAAAATAAATAATGTCTACTGAACAAATGGTTTTGCGAAACCATTTGTGTGAAATTTACAATTTCACACCTAAAAACAGCA
>CASGBM010000098.1 GCA_949299615.1 uncultured Eubacteriales bacterium
AGCGTCTTCTATATATTTAAGCTCTGTCCCAACCACCGGAGGGATATTAAACGGTATATTCATCTGCATCTGTTAGCCCCTTTCCTTTTTCAAATCACAAAAAGCCTCCTGCAAACTGTATTCGCAGGAAAAGCCAAGCTCTTCTTTTGCCTTGCTCACATCGAGATAGCTTATGGAAGGATCCTCCTGCTTTTCTGTGAGCATCTCAACCTGTGATGACGAATGGAATCCGCCGGTGACCGCCTTTGCAAGTTCAAGGTTTGTTGTGCCGACGCCCGAGCCAATGTTATATACGCCGCACAGATCGTATCTGTGAAGCGCCGCCCAGATAGCGCGGCAGGCGTCCTTTACATAGATATAGTCGCGCCGGCCGACGGACTTTCCATATACGGTAAGCGGCAGCCCTTTTTCCGCGTTTTCCATAAAACGGTCTATCATATACCCGTTTTTATCATTGCCAACGACCTGGGAAAACCTGAGAATTTTTATATTGGTTTGCTCTATACGGTTGTAATATCCGCAAAGCAGCTCCCCGGTGTATTTTGAAATCCCGTAGTAATTGATCGGGCAGATTTCCCCATCTTCCGCAACCGGCACTTTCTGCCCGGCGGCATAGACGCATCTTGACGAAAGGTATACGATATTTTTGATTCCCAGCTTATTGCAGGCAACCAGCGTATTTTCCACGATCCTTACATTTTCCTCATAAAGCGCCAGGGACTGTGTTTCTTTAGGATTTACTTTTTTTGCAGCCAGTATCACAACGCTGTCGCATCCCGCAAATGCCTGCTCCAGCTGGTCTGCCGAATATTGGCTGACAATACAGTTTTGTCTTGAAACATCCTTTAGCTCCGCTTGATCTCCAAACAGTTTTTTGAACGTCCTTCCGATAAAGCCGCTGCCACCAACAAGGCCGATTTTTTTCGGTGACATGAAAATACGGTAGCCGCATTTTTCCATATATCCGTTCATTCTTTTTACCGTGTCGCCCGTTTCGTAATACATTCTTTTGTATACGCCTGTCCGGTTTTCATATTTTTCCGCTTGGAATACCGTTTCCGGAGGCTCGCAGAAAAATTCCGTGTGCATGGGGACGCTGCTTACATCATATTTTTTTGTCCGGATATCCTTGCCCAGCATATGCGACATCGTCATGTCAAGGAGGTTTACGCCGCAGTATTCTTTTATCAGCCGCCACATATGGCAGCCGTCAAGGCGCGGCGTTACCTCAATCAAATACGGATGTCCATCTGACACCTTGATTTGAAAATATACGGGGCCGTTATTGATTTCCAGCTTTTTTACCGCTTCCGCAACAAGCTCTTTGATGTATGTATGCGTCTTTGTGTTTTCAAAAACGGATGGGAGGTGGTGCGCCTTGATAATCCCGCCTGGCAGGTCGGGAAAGGATTCCCGGTCGGAAAGCATAGAAAAAATCACCTCGCCGTCTTTTACATAGGCGTTGACCGAGACCTCCCTGCCGGAGATATACTTTTCCAGGATGATCTGTCCGCTTTTTGAAAAACCCATCGCACTGTCAAAATGTTCTGAAACTTCCGTAAAAGTATTCACACGGTAAACGCCTCTTTGGCCCTGGGAATCTACAGGTTTCATGACCATCGGATAAAACGAGGCCTTTTCGGCCTCGGCAAGCGTTTTGCACACCATATATGGAACCTGAAACCGGCTGTCCTGCCCGAACGCCTCCCGCATGAGATGCTTATTGCAGCAAAGCTGTGCTGTCCGGCTTGATACAAAATGGAACTTTCCCGTTTTCTCCGCAACCTTGCAGATTGTCGGAACAGCAATATCACTTCCCACCGAATAGATATAATCGATCCGGTTTTCCACGACATATTTTTCGATTTTCCCGGCATCTGTTATATCAATCATGGCAAAGTGGTCAAGCAGGGGGATCCCCTTATCGGTATTTGTATAACTGCACCCGTATATCTCCAAGCCTGCGTCCCTCGCATATTCAATCAAATCGATCTGCGCGTTACCCGCGCCCAGAATAAGCAGTTTCTTTCTCATAAACGGCACCTCTCATTTTTCGTTTGGCGGAAAGGCTTGAAATTTCAGCCTCTTCCGCTGCATGTGCATATTCTTCTCCATAAAAAGGGAGATTTTCTTTATCTCTTGTATCCCGCCGTATGACATACTGCGGCTCTTTCGTCACAGCCATGAACATACGGATCACATATTCCCCGACAATGCCGACAGCCGACACAATTACCCCTGCAAGCGCGGCGATTTCGGAATACACCTTGTGTTCAAACCCGGCGCCTGATATAACGGCGATGAGCAGATACAACAGCCCGGCTGCCAAAAAAAACAATCCCAAGCCCAGAATCAGCCGCATAGGCTTCATGGAATAGTTTAAGAGAGAAGCCCACAGCCGTATCAGCTTTTTCAGGGTGTAACCGCTTTTCCCATACCTTCTGTCAAAATGTTCAATATCCGCGTTGGTTATTTTAGAGGAAGTCCTTAAAAAAAGGCCTTGTAAATTTGTAAAGCTGCTTTCGCTTTTGATCACTTCATCCCTGACGAAGCGGCGGATAATATACATCGGGCACGCCATTAAGTCTTTCGGTTTATTCAAAAGATAGCAAACAGACAAATGGCTCAGCTTGCTTTCCAGATTCCTGACAAGGCCGTGGTGCCTTTTGGGAAACCTGCCATAGACAATGTCATACCCCTCCTCGAGCTTTTCAATCAGCTTAAATATCTGCGATGGATGAGTCTGGAAATCATCGTCCATGCCCAGTATGTAGTCCCCGTCCGCATAGTGCATCCCGGCGAGGATGGCGTTGTGCTGCCCGCAGTTTTTCGCCAAGTCAATCCCGGTAACAAACGGAAATTTTTGCGAAAGCCGCTGTATCTCGTAAAACGTCGCGTCCTCAGAACCGTCGTTTACAAGGATAAATTCATAGGTATATTGATCATGTTGATCCAGTTCCAATGCCGTTTGCTCAACGACGCCGGCAATTGATTTTTCTGCATAATAGCAGGGAATAATAATTGAAATTTTTATCTTACTCATCATCCGTCACCATATATACATAAAGCACATCCTTTGCGGATTGTATTTTATCGACCTCAACAAGCTTTTTATTATACATGTCCTTAAGCGTTTTGGTGATACCCATTTTGGGCGCTGTGGTCGTTATGAAATAGACCTCCGCGTTTCTGCCTGTCAGCCCCTCAACCGCTGTTGTAAACCCGAATTTTTGATTTCTTTCATAGTAGCTCGGCGCGTGAGAATTCCAGGAACCGGCCGATTCATTGTTTAATATCCCGTCATACGTCGTAAAGACATAGCCTGTGCATGAAATAAAATCATATGTGTCATAAAAGAAAAATGCCTCAGGATAGTTCTCCGTGTATTTCATAAGCGCTTCTAATTTTGAATTTGTTGTTTCCCTTAAAGAAACTGATTTATTGTCCAGGTCGTTTTGCATATTGCAAATCCCCGCCGCAATAAAAACGAAAACGGCACACGCAGCAATTACAAAGGAGACCCCCCGCGCCTTGTCCGATTTCATCCGGCCTGCCAGTTCTTTTAGTGATACCGCTCTTTTATTTATTATTTCCGTCATTGTCAGGCATCCTGTTACGGCCATAACCAAAAGCATCAAATCCACAAGCCGCGCCATAACCCTGCCGTTAAATTCCAGATAAGTAATTTCCAGCAGCATACCGGCAACAAGAGCGGGAAAAATAATCTCCGGCTTCCTCTTTTTTATCGAAAGGGCAATACATACGAACAGCAGGACGGTTACAAAAATTGCACAATATTTGATCGTTTCATCGCTTGAAAAGTACCATCTGGAAAGCCCGTTTTGAAACGCTGTGAAGATCCTTTGCACGATACCGTCCGCTTCTGTGCGGATTTGATTGATATAGTCGGAAATTTTTGTCAGGTTTTCTGTATTGACAGTATCGTCCATATCTAAAAATCTTCCCGATATCGCCCGGTAAGTCACTTCACTGATTCCGCTTGACACATAAAACGGCATGTTGTCGTAATACCCCGGAATGGACTCATAGTCGTACACCTCGGCGCGTACCTCTTTAAACGCCTTAAATTCCGCGTATTCCGGGCGGCTCCATGCCGCAATATCCACGCAAAGTACCGCAAGGCATAAAACAAAAGCCGAAGCGCCCCAGATGAGATACTTTCTGTAATTTCTGCCGTCCCGAAAAATACGTACGAAAATCACCAGCAAGATCGCGGGCAGCAGCAGGTAAAACGCTTTGGAGCGCACCGAAAAAGATACCACCGCGCACAACACTGCCAATCCAATATGTTTTATATTTTCCTTTTCCGGCATTTCATACAAGAGCGCAAGTGTTCCGACGCCCATAAATGCCGAAGTCAGTGTGAACTGGGGCAGGCATACGTATTTTTGTATAAACAGCATAAACAATATAAAATACAGAAATATCCCAAACAGGGTGCAATTTTTTTCATACGCTTTTTTTACAATGCAGTAACAGAAGATACAGCTCGGGATATACATGCACAGCATTGTAAAAATCCCGTACCACGGGACAGCCGTTGTCAGGGTGTAAAGCGATGACAGCAACAGCCCGACCGGATAACGCATAAACACGATATCCGGGCTGGGCGTCCCCGTATATGCGCCGGATACTATCGTCATCATGCGGAAATCATCGTTTGTGTACCACGCGGGAGGGTTATGGGCAATGGCCGCCGCAAAAAACAGCGCATTAAACAAAACAGACAGCCAGAAGATCAACCTTATATGCGCCTTTTTGTTTCCCTTTCGATAAAGATCATTCGAGGGGCCGTTAAGCCATCGGAACATTCTCAACGCTTGCCACCTCTCTTTCAACATCCGGCAAATCAGGTGTTTTCTCTATATCGGGCTTCCTCCTGCGGCTTATATACCACGCTGTGAAAAAGCCGATAACAAATAATCCGACGCCTGCCAATAGGAGGTATGCAAGCAATTGGAAGGATGAATATTTTTCCGTATAGAGAAAGCTGTCGTATGAAAGCCTAAGCGTATAAATGCTGTACGTTTCTTCGCTGGGGGATGTAACAAGGATGTTTACGAAGACAGGCTCATCCTCATTCATGGAAACGGGTCCGATCACCTGTACCAAATCGCTTCGGTCTGCCGGATATGCCTGAATATCCAAATTGGTTACCGTTTTGGGCACAGTGACGTCGTAATAGGATTTATGCCCGGCAAAACCTGCTACCTCAACCGCGCCGCCGTTTATTTTAATATTTGAAAGGACTGCGGTATCGCTGATGGAGGAGGTCATCTGTGCCTTTCTGTAAAGATTGAGATAATATGTTTTGCTCCGTCCGTCGTGTTCCGTTACCTTAATGGCATATTCCACCCGCTTGCCTTCAGGGATTGTGCCGTCTTCATTCAGCTCATCACGGCAATTCACCTCAATAGAAGCGTCTAAATTGAGCGCCCTGTAGTTCACGCCCGCCGCATCAAAGCTGTCAATATTGTTTTCCAAAATCGCATAATATGTAATCCTGTACCGGCTGAACTGCGGGGAAAATATACCGTTTTCCACATCCAGATAGGAAAGGCCCGTCCACGGGACTTCTTCAATGGAATCCAGCCCCACATAAATATTGAGGTAATATTCCACGCTTTCGTATTCGCCCAGCGGGTCATATACCGAAACGGTTACAACATTTTCCGAATCGCTGTCCGCGGTGATCGTATCATTGCCGCTGACGGTATATTCAAACCTTGGGTCTGTCAGGTCGAGGGAAACAGACAGGTTATAGGTAAAGGCCGACATGTATACATCATAATAATACACATCCGGAGCAAAATCATTGAGGAAATAGCCGTCTGCAACCGTGATCCCCTCAACCATCCCGGCGCTTCCCGGCTCAAATTCTTCGGCGGCAGCCATTCCGGAAAGCGCCGCCAGGCAGACCGCTATTGACAGAAAAAATTTAAAAATGATTAAGCTGCTTTTATTTACTCTTGCCATGAACGGCTCCTCCTCATATCACTGTTATTTGCTTTCTGCAATCAAAGCGCATAAACCAACGCTTATGCGCTTTGATTGCAGCATTCCTTAAGGAATGCCGCAAAGGAATTTACTCTCCGGAAGAGGCGAAATTGATATTCATATCATAATATCTTGTTTCTCCCAATATCGTAATTTTTACCGCAACGGTAATAGAGTTTTTATCTTCCTTGCTGATGGTATACGTCCTGTCATCGGAATGATACACAACGTCGTTGCCATTGTAGCTCTTCATCCAGATCTGCCCGGGCAGTCCCGCGTTGGCGGTCTGGTCGATATAAAGCAGGATATTGTCATAGCCTTCTTCCACTTCCATATCGATAACCTGACGCTCGTGGTCGACAGTAACATTTTTCACCTGTTCCGCTTTAACCGTATCAAAGCCCCATTCAATATTCGGGAAGTTGACGGTAACAAGGTATTCCCTCGTTTCTCCGCCGCTTGTAATGTTGACCTTGACATTAATGGTTGAGGCGTCACGCAGGTATATTGTATAGATCCTTGTCTCCGCGTCCAGAACCACCTTATTTCCCATATAGCTTGCCATCCGCAGCGTACCGTTTGCAATCGCGCTGCTTTGATCAATTGGCAGGGTGATGGCAATCGCATCATCCGCCGCGTCAAGGACGATCGTTCTCGCTTCGTGGTCAACCGCGACAGATTTGATACCGCTTCCTACCAGGGTGCTGAAGCTGAAGTCCGGCGCAGCTGCTGGGAATGTGATATTGATCAAGTATTGCTCTGTCACGCCGTTGATCGTAATATTTGTTTTCACCGAAACATTTTCTTTTCCATTTGAATAAATGGTATATACGCCGTTTGCCGCGTAAGTTACCTTATTTCCGAGATAGCTTGCCATTCTCAGTGTACCGCCGTAGATCGCGTCATGCTGGCTTACATATAAAATGATTGTTTCAGCATCGTCTGTTGCCCGGATATCAATGGTTTTTGTTTCATGGTCTACCGCAATCTCTGCAAGGTTTTCTCCGCGCAGGGAGGTAAAATCAAAGACGGCTTTCGACATGTCGAAATGGACATTCACGGTATACTGCTCGGTCTGCTCTCCGATTGTAATATTCGCCAGCACACTGACCGTCGGGCTGGACAGGAAATAGATCCGATAGCTGCCCGCGCTGTCATAAACCACTTTATTGCCCATATAGCTTGCCATCTTAAAGGTCCCGCCGGGGATCACGTCAAGCTGGTGTACAAGCACTGTGATATAATCCGTGTCTGCCTCTGCATTGATATCGATGGTCTTTGTCTCATGGTTTACCGTGATATCCTGTGTTCTGAGCGTCCGCAAAGAGGTAAAGTCAAAATCTGACGGTTCAACCGGTTCCGGCTGATCTTCTGCAAATTTTGCCGTGTAGGTCTTATCCGCCGTTACGTTTTCAACCACAAACTCCGCAGTATCGCAGACCTTTGCTTCGCCCTCGTACCAGCCTTCAAATGTATAACCTTCGTTTGCTGAAGCAGTTAGGGTAGTGCTGCCACCCTCCAGTACTTCTCCGCCGCCTGAGACTGTACCGCCTTCGTCGGCGTTTGCAGTGACGGTATAATATACCATATTTTTTGTAAATCGTGCGATATAAATTGTGTTTGCTGTGACATTTTCCACTTTCACTTCAAATTCAGCTGTACCGCAGGCTTTTTCAGCATCGTTGTACTTTTCATACCAGCC
>CASGBM010000099.1 GCA_949299615.1 uncultured Eubacteriales bacterium
CAAAAAAAGCACAAAAACCTTGCACCTAAACAATTCTGAAACGCTTACAAACCGCTATGCGGCTGCGTTTCAGAATTGTTCAGCAGTCATTATTTAAATTTGCACTGCCTGTGTAGGGCGCGGCGCTTGGTGCGCACCGTAAGTTTCACTCTTCGCGCAGGCTTGAAAACGGGACGCGCCATCCGCGCGGGACGTTTAAGCACCGTCCCAAAAAAACTTTCATTCTTTAAACCTTAATTCTCTTGATATTTTTGCAGGATCTCTTTTATCAATTCCATTGGTTTTTTCTGCTCTTGTTGATTTAATTTCATGGTCATGTATGGCTTATTTCCCGCTGACAATAGTATCCTTCCCTGATATTCTGAAATCAATTTTGACACCTGTTCAAAATGGATACTATCTTTAAACCGAAACGTCACTTTTCCTTCCCGATAATCCACCTCGGAAATCATCGTTTTTTTCGCAAGCGCTTTTATCAGCGCCACATCCAAAAGCGCATGCGCCCCCGCAGGCGGTTCTCCAAACCGGTCAATCATTTCGTCTAAAACATCCCGGTAATCTTTGTCATCTTCTATCGACGCAATTTTTTTATACATATCCAGCCGCATGCTGTGATTTTTGATATACCGCGGCGGGATGTAAGCTTCCACCGCCATATCCATCACCGGCGACCAGATTTCTTCCGCCGGTTTTCCTTCCAGTTCGTCCACGCTTTCTGCCAAAAGCTTGCAGTACATATCATATCCGACGCTGTCCATATGCCCATGCTGCTGATCGCCTAAAATATTGCCTGCTCCGCGGATTTCCAGATCCCGCATCGCAATTTTAAAGCCGGACCCAAATTCCGTAAATTCCCGGATAGCCTGAAGGCGCTTCACCGCCGCTTCATTGAGCGATTTCATCGGCCGATAGGTCAGATATGCATACGCCCGGCGGTTCGAACGCCCCACACGCCCTTTGAGCTGATACAGCTGCGAAAGGCCCATGCGGTCTGCATCTTCAATGATAATGGTGTTTACGTTGGGAATATCAAGCCCCGTTTCAATGATGGTTGTGCACACTAAAACGTCGATCTCTCCCTCGAGCATTTCCATCATAATTTCTTCCAGTTCGTCTTCTTCCATCTGCCCGTGTGCATAACGCACCCGGGCGTCGCCGATGGCCTCTTGGATCCGGCGCGCCGCCGTCCCAATTGATCCCACCCGGTTATGAAGGTAATACACCTGCCCGCCACGGGACAATTCCCTGCGAATGGCGTCAAGCAGCACCGCCATGTTATGTTCCATCACAAAGGTCTGCACCGGATAGCGATCCTCCGGCGGCTGGGTCAGCACGCTCATGTCTCGGATGTTTACCATTGACATATGCAGCGTCCGCGGAATCGGCGTGGCAGACAGCGTCAGCACGTCAACGTTGTGTTTCATTTCCTTGAGCCGTTCTTTGTGCCTGACTCCAAAGCGCTGTTCTTCATCCACCACCAAAAGCCCCAAATCTTTAAACTCCACATCTTTGCCCAAAAGCCGGTGCGTCCCTATGACAATGTCCGTTTCTCCGCTTTTGAGCCGTTTGAGCGTTTTCTTCTGTTCTGCCGGCGTGCGAAAACGCGACAACATCTCTACCCGGACCGGATAGTCCTTCATCCGCTGCACAAATGTATTATAATGCTGCATGGTCAAAACGGTCGTCGGAGCAAGGTATGCCACCTGCTTTGAATCCTGCACCGCTTTAAACGCCGCGCGCAGAGCCACCTCTGTTTTCCCGTAGCCCACGTCTCCGCAAAGCAGACGGTCCATCGGCCGCTCGCTTTCCATATCCGTTTTTACTTCTTCGATACTGCGCAGCTGGTCCTCTGTTTCCTCATAGGGGAATTTTCCCTCAAAATCTGCCTGCCACGCGGTATCCTTGCTGAATGCAAAACCCTTTGACTGCTGGCGCGCCCGATACAGGCGCAGAAGTTCTTCCGCCAATTCTTTCGTAGAGGCTTTGACCTTTGCTTTTTGACGGGCAAATTCCGCGCCGCCCATTTTATTCAGCCGCACGCGCCCTTCTTTCCCGATGTACTTTTGCAAAAGCTCCAGCTGATCGGTCGGAACATACAAATAGTCGTCCCCGTTATAGCGAATCTTTAAATAATCCTTTCGGCAGCCGTCTACCTCCAGTGTATCTAATCCAACATATTCCCCGATGCCGTGCGTCTGGTGAACCACATAATCGCCGATATCCAAATCGGTAAAATTGCGTATTTTGCTGGCAGAATCCAGTTTTTTCTTCCTCGGCCGTTTTTTGCTCTGGCGGCCGAAAATCTCCTCGTCGCTGACGATAACCACACGGATCAAAGGATAATAAAAGCCTTTGCGCAGAGAACCTTCGAGCAAATAAAGGATCCCCGGCTCTACAGATTTTGCAGAATCGTCCCAGCGCGCTGTTTGAAACTCCTGCCCTTTCAAATTTTCTTCCAATGCGGCAATCTTTGTACTATTTCCCGCTAAAACAAAGATCCGGTAATCCTTGCCCGCCCATTCCTGCAAGTCATGATAAAAAAATTCGCTTTTGCCGGAAAAGGAATTGGTCGCTCCCATGGTAATACTTGCGCTCGCTTTCGGGCGGTATTCCTTGCAGGAGTGCGGCAGCGCATAGAGTCCTACAAACGGATGCGCCAAAAGCGCAGAAAGCGTGGACTCAAAATTGTGAATATACTGTTCTTTTGCTTCGGAAATCACTTCTTTTTCCAGCAGTGCTTTTACGGTTTCTTCCACATCCCAGGCCAGTCCCTGCGCCCGTTCCGCCACACGGTGCGGCTCGTCCATAAGCACAACCGCTTTCCGGCTGATATACTGGAGAACAGAAGGATAGCCGTCCTTCACATGATATTCCTCATCCACCGCGCTGAAAGTAACCGTGTCTAAAGGCTCAATGGAAACCTGTGTCATTGGGTCAAATTCCCGGATGGAATCTACCTCGTCTCCAAAAAACTCAATCCGGCAGGGATTGTCTGCCGACGGCGTAAATACATCCAAAATGCCTCCGCGGATACTGAACTGTCCCGGGCCTTCGACCATTTCCTCCCGCACAAACCCCATCTCCACAAGCCGTTTTGCCAATGCTTCAATTGGATAGGAGTCTCCGACCGTCATTGTCATGATGCTGGAAACATAGGCGTCATAATCAATGGTAAACTGCAAAAGTGCGTCCGTACTCATAACAACAAGCGTTTGTTCCGAAGTATTTACCAGCTGCTCTAACACTTTCAGCCGTTCGTTAAGATACTCATTGCTTTTCGCGTCCACCGTATAATATTCTATTTCCTTTGCCGGATAGTACAGCGTGTTTTCCCCATAGAAAAACGAAAGATCCGCCGCCGCCTTTTTTGCCGCATATTCGCTGTCACAGACATACAGCCCGGGCAAATTTAAATTTTGGCACAACGAAGCGGCAAGATGCGCTTTCCCCGATTCCGTCAAGCCCGAAACATTGACGGGGGTTGCACCCTGCCTGATATACTCTTCCAGCACGCTGTATTCTGAGGATTGTTTGAATAGTTCTGCAAATAATTTCATATGATTAACCCTTGCCATTGTAGTGGTTCATTGCGCTCGCTGTTCCCTCTGCTATAATTTCTGATATGATATCCGGCAGTTTTTCTACGGACACAGACAATGCTTTTACTTCCTCGTCGGAAAATGTTCCGAGCACCCAGTCCGCCATGTCCCACTCCGGCGGCGGAGAACCTATCCCCAGCTTGATCCGCGGAAAAACATCTGTCCGTAGCTGATAAATAATCGATTTTATCCCATTGTGCCCGCCATCGCTCCCTTTCGGACGAATCCGGATCCTGCCTGTCTCTAAGCTGACATCGTCATAAATCACGATCAAATGATCTGCCGGAATTTTATAAAACTGTATCATTTCCCTCAGGCTTTCTCCCGATAGATTCATAAACGTCTGCGGCTTTGCAAACAGCACTTTTTCTCCCGCTATGCTCCCTTCTCCATAGACCGCTTTAAACTTTAGTTTATTCAGCTTGACTTTAAAATATGCTGCCAAATAATCGAGGCTGATAAATCCGATATTGTGGCGCGTACCCTCATACTTTCCGCCCGGGTTTCCTAGCCCTGCTACGATATACATATCCTTTGCTCCTTTTTTATCTCTCTGCTGATGATATTATTTCCTTCTCATTTTGTTTTTTCACACGCGTGATTGCCATCCCGTCGCCAATCGGCAAAATCGCGGTATCGAAGCGGCTGTCTGTACAAAGCATATCCAAAAATTCGCGCAGGCGCATCACAATCGTGCGGTGCTTATGCCCCACATCCCCTTCCTGCGCGACCATGCCGCGGTACAGCACGTTGTCCGTCACGATCACGCCGCCGGGTGCGATTTTTTCCAGCGCCAGCTCAAAATGCACCGGCGACTGCCCTTTTGCCGCGTCAATGAAAATAAAATCAAATTTGCCCGGAAGGTTTCTAACCTCCGTTTCTGCTTCCCCATGAAGCAAGCAAATCCGGTTTTGAAATCCATATGCGCTGACGTTTTCTACTGCCCGGCAAAACATTTCTTCATCCCGTTCGATACTGATGATCTGCGCCTCGCTCGCCTTTGCCATCAAAATGGCAGAATAGCCGATTGCCGTCCCCATTTCCAAAATGCGCTCCGGGCACAGCATCGCAACCAAAACGCTCAAAAAGCGCCCCGCTTCCTTTTGAATAATCGGAATGTGCTCCTTTTCGGCTAACCGCTCCATCTGCGTCAGCCGTCCCTGCTCCGGGCGAAGCGTTTTTCTGATATATTGTGTGACCAATTCTTCTGTAATATGCTCCATCAAAAAACATCCTCCGTCAGCCATCGCCGCAAGCTGGAATAGCGTTTGGCTTCAAAGTCGTTATCCACCATTTTTTCTACCGCACTCTTTCGGCCAACCAACGCTACAAAATCTCTTGCTCTGGTAATCGCCGTGTAGATTAGATTTCGGTTCATAAGCATCGGCGCGCCGTGAAACACAGGCATCACCACCGCCGGGAACTCACTGCCCTGGCTTTTATGTACGGTAATGGCATATGCCAGCTCCAGTTCGTCCAGCATGGAATTGGGGTATTCTGCCTGCCTGTCATCGTCAAAAACAACGGTAACCGACGTCGTTTTCACCTCTTTAATATAACCGATGTCACCGTTATACACGCCGATTCCTTCTTCTTCAGAATCCACTCTTTCCCACTGCATGTCATAATTATTTTTGACCTGCATCACTTTATCGCCCTCGCGCAGAATGCGGGATAAAAACACCCGCTCCCTCTTTCCTTCCTCCGGCGGATTTAAGGCTCTTTGCAGTTCTTGATTGAGCGCCATCACACCGGCAGGTGTTTTTTTCATGGGCGAGACCACCTGAATATCGCGCATGGGGTCAAACCCATACGCATTCGGCAGGCGTTCGCAAACCAAATTTACCACCGTTCGGGCAATTTCATCTCCCGTTTTGGCAGCTATGAAAAAAAAGTCTTTATCTTTTTGATTGCACAGAGGATATTCCCCGCCATTCATTCGGTGGGCGTTAACCACAATCATGCTCTCTTCTGCCTGTCGGAAAATGGTATCCAAACGGATCACGGGAACCAGCTGCGACGCAATAATGTCGTCTAGTACATTGCCCGCTCCGACCGAAGGCAGCTGATCTGCATCGCCGACAAACACCATTTTGCAGCCTGGTTTCACCGCGTCCAAAAGCGCCTGCATGAGCATGATATCCACCATACTCACTTCATCGACAATAATGACGTCCTGCTCCAGCGGAAAACTGGAACTGCGTTTATATTCCCGCTCCAGGTCATCTCCTGTATAACCCAGCTCCAGCAGGCGGTGAATTGTCTTTGCTTCTTCTCCCGTCACCATGCTCATCCGCTTTGCCGCACGGCCTGTAGGCGCCGTAAGGGCAATGGCAAAGCCGCGGCGCCGAAACAATTGAATCATAAAATTAATTATTGTGGTCTTTCCTGTGCCCGGTCCGCCGGTTACCACCGTCACACCGGAAGTCAGCGCGCACAGCACTGCTTTTTTCTGTTTTTTCTCCAGTACAATACCGCTCTCCTGCTCTAGCTTTTCCATTTCTTTTGCAAGCTGTTCTCGGTTTTCCTTGCAGGCTTGTCCTGCGAGCGCTCGGAGCTGTACGGCAACATCTCGCTCGCTGTGATAGTACACAGGCAGAAAAATACACTCCGTTTCCCCGTCGTTTTCGCTGATTAACTGACCGTCGATCATTAAAGAAATCAGCGCGTTTTCGATCTCAAGCACATCCACGCGCAGCATTTTTGCCGCCAAAGAAACCAAAAGTTCGCGCGGAAGGTAGGTGTGTCCCCCGCTTGCCGCATAAAAGGACAAGGTATATTTAATTCCGGAGCGGATCCGGTTTTCATCCCCGGGCTGGATGCCCATGTGATATGCCACATAATCCGCTGTCTTAAAACTGATTCCGCGGATTCGCTCGCACATGGAATAAGGATTTTTCTGAATCATGGCCACCGCATCTTTTCCAAATGTATCATAAATCCTTACTGCAAAATTCGGCGTAATGTTATATTTTTGCAAAAATAAAATTAACTGCTCTTTTTCAAAAATTTCCATGTACGCTTTTTGTATTTCATATGCCTTTGCCAAGCTGATCCCCTTAATTTCTGCCAGCCGCTCGGGTGTATCCACAATGACGCGGAGACTTTCCTCCCCGAACCGGTCTACAATTTTTTCCGCTGTAGATTTTCTCACGCCGCGCACAACGCCGGAGGATAGATACGTCAAAATTTCATCCTTGCCGCTCGGCTCAATCCGCTCAAAATGCTCCACCTTCAATTGCTCGCCGTAGCTTGCATGGTTGCTCCATTTTCCGGTTACAATCAGCATTTCCCCTGCTTTGATATACGGAATGGTGCCGACGCAGGTAATGAGCCCCGCATCACTTGCATCCAGTTCAAACACGGCATAACCGTTGTCCTCGTTAGCATATATGACTTCATTTACCGTCCCCTGATACGCGTCCAGCTCATCCACTTTGGCACACACCCCTTTCCATTTTCCTTTAATAAAATTTTCCCGTGCCCTTTCAGCTTTCCGCGCAAATGTTTGGAAGCTCGCTCTCTTCCGCGGCAATAGCCTCATAGTCTAAATGAGCCCAACTAGCTCCAATATCTGCCGAGGTAAAATAATCTGTTTCTTCCGATGGGATATTCAGCCTGCCGGATTTTACTGCTATCGGACAATAAATTAATTCATAGTCTGTTCCGTCGGCAAGGCAAAACCGAAAAGCGGTCATGCCTGTCCCTGCACCTGTCTGTACAGGCTTTTCCGACAGTGTCAGCCCCTCAAACAAAGAATACAGCGAGTCAATATCCTCTTTTTTTGTTACTGCTTTCTTTTCCGTTTTACCGGACGCAGCGTTATGATATACTGTAATGCCGGTAACGTCGGATAGTGCAAACGGGAAATGGAACACAGCCGTTTTCCCACAGCCTGTCAGAAAAAAACAAAAAGCTGCCGTGAGCATCACCCACATCCGCCATTTCAACATAATATCCCTCCCTGCATGCCACACAAATAAAACGAGCTCTTTTCGTTATTTAATGACTGCTGAACAATTCTGAAACGCAGCCGCATAGCGGTTTGTAAGCGTTTCAGAATTGTTTAGGTGCAAGGTTTTTGTGCTTTTTTTGC
>CASGBM010000100.1 GCA_949299615.1 uncultured Eubacteriales bacterium
TTAAATACACCTCGTTTTCCAAGGTTTCTTCCGGTTCTGCCAAACGGATTTCTTTTGCAAACAGTGTCAGCACCAGCCGAATACCGGTATCTGTATAATTATTGTAAGAGCGAAACTGCCCTTTAATTTCAAGCTTTGTTCCCGGCTCAACCGCAATTTCCGTCAGCATCTTATCGGACACGGTTACAACAATCACATCTTCGGTTTCACTCAGGCGCTGCGCCCGAACACCAAACCGGTAAAAGCGCTCTGAATGTACCTCATGGCTATATGTAAGATAGCTGTCAACATATCCGACGATCCGCGCCTCATTATCCTCCACGCAGTTTAACATACCGTCCTTCTCCCTTCCAGTAAATAAGTTACGGTATATTGTATGACGCGGTACAAGTTCTTAGAACCGATGATCAGCTTTTTGCAATTTTTTGCAATTCATAGAGCTTATTCAGCGCTTCAATCGGCGTGTAGGTAGAAAGGTCTATCTCGCTGATCTTGTGCATAATTTCCTCTGCGCGCATATCGCCAAAACCAATCTGTCCGGCTTTTTCCGGTTCATTGTCAATCATTTTGGCGGTATCCTGCGGTTTCCCCTCTTTCCTTTCGATAGACAACAGAATTTCTTTCGCCCGCCGGATTACTTTTTGCGGCAAACCCGCCAGTGCAGCAACCTCAATTCCATAGCTGTCATCCGTCCCGCCGCGAACGATCCGCCGCAGGAACGTGATGTGATCCCCACGCTTTTTGCAGGCAATGTTATAATTTTTTACTCCCGGAATCCGCTGTTCCAATTCTGTCATTTCATGATAATGCGTGGCAAATAATGTACGCGCCCCCAAGCTCTTTGGATTGGCAACATATTCCGAAACAGCCCAGGCAATTGACAAACCGTCATATGTACTGGTCCCCCGCCCAATTTCATCTAAAATCAGCAGGCTTTTGGGTGTGGCGTTCTTTAATATATTTGACACTTCTGTCATTTCCACCATAAACGTGCTTTGCCCGGCTGATAAGTCATCAGACGCGCCTACGCGCGTAAATATCTTATCACAAACACCGATGCTGCACGATGAAGCGGGCACAAAACACCCTATCTGCGCCATCAGGGCAATGATGGCAACCTGGCGCATATAGGTTGATTTTCCTGCCATATTGGGGCCAGTAATAATCAGCATCCGGTCTTCTGTACAATTTAATTTCGTGTCATTTGGCACAAACAATTCATCTTTTAAAACTTTTTCCACTACCGGATGCCGCCCGTCATGAATCTCCAGCCGTTCAGAAAGATCAACGTACGGCATGCAATAATTATTTTTAGCTGCAACCTCGGCAAAGGAGGCCATCACATCGCAAAGTGCCACCGCAGCAGCAACTTTCTGAACACGCTCCACATTTTCTCCCACGGTGTCCCGGATTTGGCAAAACAGCTCATATTCCCTGTTCTTTACCCGTTCTTCTGCGCCGAGAACTTTAGACTCCAGCTCTTTTAATTCCTCTGTAATATACCGTTCTCCGTTCGCAAGCGTTTGTTTTCGGATATAGTGATCCGGGACCTGGTCTTTGTAGGACTTGGAAACTTCGATGTAATATCCAAATACCCGATTGTATCCAACCCGAAGGGTTTTAATTCCCGTTTTCTCTTTTTCCGACGCCTCTATTTTGGCAATAGCGCTCTTGCCGTTCACCATCAAATCACGGTATTCGTCAACCGCACGGTCATAGCCGCTTTTGATGATACCGCCATCTTTTAAGGCAAGCGGCGCATCATCATCAATTGACGCTTCTAAAAGATCCAAAACATCGCCCAGTGTGTCCAGATTGCGGCACTGCTCTAAAAAAAGCGGCGCTTCCAGCTGATAGAGCATCAGTTCTAATTCCGGCAGCTGATATAAGGATTGCCGCAGGGAAATAAGATCTCTCGGCGTTGCGCTTTTGCACACGATCCGCCCGATTAACCGCTCTAAGTCATTAATTCCTTTTAAATGCTGTGCCAAATCCTCCCGGAGCTGTGATTTTTTTACCAATTCTTCCACCGCATACAGCCTTTTTTGAATCATGGAGCAGTTTACAAGCGGTTTTTCCACAAAACTGCGGAGCAGTCTGCCTCCCATAGAAGTTGAGGTTTTGTCAAGCACCCACAAAAGAGAACCTTTTTTGGTTTTCGAACGCATGGTTTCTGTCAATTCCAAATTGCGGCGGGAAAATAAGTCAATTTCCATATAATCGCCGGTGCAATAATAATGAATATGTTTCATATGCCCTAAGGACATTTTCTGTGTTTCTTCCAAATAGGCCAGCAAAATACCCAGTGCCGCTGTCATATGCCCATCCTGCGGAAGACCCGCTTGCTCAATCACAGCCGGAGAAAACTGAATTCTAATGAATTCCTTGGCGTTGTCATAATCCGGCTCCACCTGTGCACGCTCCACCAAGCACCCAAACCGGCTGCGCATTTCACCCACCAGCGGCGCATCTTTCGCCACTTCGGAAGAAAGAATAATTTCTGAGGGCATATACCGCGCCATTTCATTCATAAGCGGTTCCTTGCCGGACAAGATTGTTGCAAACAGTTCTCCGGTTGTAATATCGACAAATGCAGCCGCATATTGCCCGTCTGAGCAAGCCAGTGCGCACAGGAAATTGTTTGCTTTGTCATCCAACAGCTTTTCGTCCGTCACGGTCCCCGGCGTCACAACACGAATGACATCGCGCTTTACAATTCCTTTTGCCGTAGCGGGGTCCTCCAGCTGCTCACAAATCGCCACCTTATACCCTTTGGCAATCAGCTTGGCAATATAAGAGTCTGCCGCATGGTGCGGAACGCCGCACATGGGATTTTTTTCTCCTTTGTCCGAACGGTCTCTGCTTGTCAGCGTCAGTCCCAGTTCCCGTGAGGCTGTGACAGCATCCTCTAAAAACATTTCGAAAAAATCGCCCATTTGGAAAAACAAAATCGCATCCGGATAATGCTGTTTCACTTCCAGATATTGCTTCATCATAGGAGTCAAGCCAATCCTCTCCTTGCCGTTTTCTGCTTCGCCCGTTTCCTTTTTCCCAGTTAAACCCTCTGACATATACTTTAATCCTTTCTGTTAGTGACAGCCGCTGCAACTCGAGCAACTGCCGCCGCAGCCGCTTTCTTCTCCTTCGATACAATAGGATATAATGCCGTTTACCTGCGTCACGATTTGATTAAATGCCGACTTGGCTTCTAAATAATCATTTACAACTTTATTTTTTGTCAACTCTGCCATGCAAGCCTGCAGTTCTTCCTGAAAAGCGCGAAGCGCTTCCGGAGACATCTCCTGCTCCCGCATTTTCCCGGTAATTTCATCCCGTTTTTCCTGATAATGATTCAATGCCTTTTGTGCTTCTGCATCCGAATAGAACACGGTTTCCATTGCGCGAAAATGCTTAAGTTCGTTAGACTCTGCCAGCATGGTACCCAGTTCTTTTGCTTTTTCTAATATTTCACTCATGATTTTCTCCTTTTTCTCTTACCTGCTTCGTTTTTATTATACTTTTAAAGTGAAAGAACGTGTTTGCGTGTCAGGCGCTCATCCATTCCCAATCTGTCCGGACACGGTTTCCCCGGCAAGCGACCATGTGCTGACCTTCGTTATTTTTACATTTACAAAATCTCCCGGCTTTATTTGTCCGTTGTCCGGAAAATTGACAATTTTTCCGCCGGACGTCCTGCCGGTCAACATGCCGGGATCCGTTTTACTTTGCCCTTCTACCAACAGCTCATACGTTTTCCCGCCATATTCTTCGTTAATTTCCCGCGAAATGCGGTTTTGAACCTCTAATAGCCGGTCAAAACGCGCATGCTTTTCTTCCTCCGTAGCAGAATCCGGCATTTGTGCTGCCGGCGTACCGCTGCGTTTAGAATAAAGAAATGAATATACGCTGTCAAAACGCACTTTTTCCAAAACGTCCAATGTCTCTAAAAAATCTTCTTCCGTCTCTCCCGGAAAACCAACAATAATGTCGCTCGTCATAGAAATATTTCCAAGCTTTGCCCTAACCTTATCTACCAGCGCAAGATACTGCTCTTTTGTGTAGCGTCGGTTCATTTCTTTTAAAATCCGGCTGCTGCCGGCTTGCACCGGAAGGTGGAGCTGCCGGGTCACTTTTTCACATTCCGCCATCGCGTCAATCAGGCGGTCGGTCATATCTTTCGGGTGTGAAGTCATAAAACGGATCCTGCGGATTCCATCCACCCGGTTTACCTCGCGGAGAAGATCCGCAAAGTCCATTGAAAAATCCGCATCGCGGCCATAAGAATTCACATTCTGTCCCAGCAGGGTAATTTCCTTTACCCCGCGCGATGCTAGTTCCCGTAGTTCCTCCAATATTTTTTCCGGTCTGCGGCTTCTTTCCCTGCCGCGAACATACGGCACTATGCAATAAGTACAGAAATTATTGCAGCCATACATCACGGAAACCCAGGCTTTTACGTCGCCTTCCCGGTAAACCGGAATATCTTCTGCAATTTCTCCTTCGCTGTCGGTCACGTCAAAAACTCTGAGATTTTGCACCAGGGCACGAAAAAGAATATCTGGAAATTGATACAGCGTGTGTGTGCCGAATACCACAGACACGTGTTTATATTTGGATTTAATCTGCCTGACCATATGCTCCTGCTGCATCATGCAGCCGCAGATGCCGATGATCACGCCGGGCCGCCGCGCTTTTAAATGTTTGAGCGCACCAACGTTTCCCAGCACACGCAGTTCTGCCCCTTCTCTTACGGCACAGGTATTAAATAGGATCAGATCTGCCTTTTCCTTATCCTCCGTAAACCCATACCCCATTTCGTAAAGCATACCGCGAAGCCGTTCAGAATCATTTTCATTTTGCTGACAGCCATAGGTAACCACCATGGCAAGCGGTTTTTTCTGCATGGATTCCCAATAGGCGCGGACGGTCGCCATTTGCCTCTGCTGATGAAGCATTTCCTCCGGAGGCACTTGCCTGTCCCTGCTCATATTTCTTTTAAAACCTCCTCCAAGGCGTTTAAAAAACCTTCACATTCTTCGCGGGTTCCAATGGATACGCGCAAATAACCGGGCATATCCAGAGCATGTCCGCCTTTTACAATATAGCCTCTTTTTAAAAGCGCATCATAAGCTGCGCGGCTGTCCTTATCAATCTTAACAGCAACAAAATTAGTTTTGCTTTCTAAATACGGAAGGCCGAGCTTTTGAAAGCCCCGGCAAAGAAACTCTCTGTTTTCATGATTTTGCAAAATGGTCTGACGCACAAACGCCTGATCCTCAAGCGCCGCCACTGCGCCCTTCTGCGCAATCCGGCACACGTTAAACGGCGCGCGCACACGTTCCATCTGGCGGATAATCTCCGGCTGCGCCATAGCATATCCGACACGAAGTCCGGCAAGGCCATACACCTTTGAAAATGTGCGCAGTATCACTACGTTATCCCTCTGTGACAAAAGCGCCAGGCTGTTTGGAAACTCCGGGCAATCGCAGGCAAATTCATAATAAGCCTCGTCCAAAACCACCAAAACGCTGTCCGGAACTTTTGACAACAGCTCTTCCTGGTCTTTTTCAGAAAACATTAAGCCTGTCGGATTATTGGGATTGCAAAGCCAAAGCACCTTCGTCCGTTCTGTCACCGCCGCCGCCATTGCAGAAAGGCTCAGCTGATAATCCTGCCCTGCGGGCACGATAACCGGGCACGCGCCGGCGGCACGCACATTGGCTTCATATAAGGAAAAAGAGGGCGCAGGGATAACGCTCTCATCCCCCGCCTCTAAAAAAGCTTTGCAAATTAATTCTATCAGCCCATCGCTTCCCGTACCAAATGAGAATTGATCTGCATCCAAATGATAGTGCGCCGCCAGCGCCATTCTAAGGTCATAGGCGTACCCGTCCGGATACAGGCCGCTCTCCGAAACAGCGGCAAGCATGGCTTCCCTTGCCTTGGGAGAACAGCCGCCGGGATTTTCATTCGACGCAAGCTTTACCACTTTGCTAAGACCCAGCTCGCGCTTTACCTCTTCAATCGGTTTGCCTGCCGGATACGGTGCAATCGGCTTGATACATTGCTTTTCTTTAATCACAGCGTTTCCCCCAAAAGCCGGCGGAACATTTCCTGGTACGCTTCCTCAACTCCGCCCATATCCCGGCGGAAACGGTCTTTGTCCAGCTTTTCTTTGGTATCCTTGTCCCAAAGGCGGCAGGTGTCCGGGGAAATTTCATCTGCTAAAACTACAGTTCCATCCGCTGTTTTTCCAAATTCCAGTTTAAAATCAACCAAAATGACATTTAAGGTATCAAAATATTTTTTCATGACCTCGTTGATTTTAAAGGACATTTCCTTAATTTTGTCAATTTCCTCCTGCGTGGCAAGTCCCAGTGCCAACGCATGGTAGGAATTGATCAGCGGATCACCCAGTTCGTCATTTTTATAGGAAAATTCAATAGTCGGCTGAGAAAAGACAATTCCTTCCTCCACACCGTAACGTTTTGCAAAAGAGCCGGCAGATATATTGCGGATGATAACCTCCAGCGGCACAATCTGCACTTTTTTCACCACAGTTTCTCGCTCTGAGAGCTGTTCTACAAAATGGGTCGGCACGCCCTGCTTTTCCAACAGCTGGAACATGTGGTTGCTCATCACATTATTCACGACGCCTTTTCCGGCAATTGTTCCTTTCTTTTCGCCGTTAAACGCCGTAGCATCATCCTTATAGTCTACAATTACAAGATTTTCATCTTCTGTTGCATATACTTTTTTGGCTTTTCCCTCATAAAGCATTTCACATTTTTTCATATCGTTTTTGCCTCCTCTTTGATTGCAATATTTTTCTTAATGACTTCCTGAGCCATGTCCTCTTTATACTTTTGGAGCAGCGGTTTGATCTCTTCATGAGATAATGACAGTATCTGTGCCGCTAAAATCCCTGCATTATCCGCGCCGTCAATGGCGACTGTAGCAACCGGGATCCCTTTTGGCATCTGCACCATAGAAAGGAGGGAATCCATTCCATCCATCGTAGAAGATTTGATCGGAATTCCGATCACAGGAAGTGTCGTAAATGCAGCCAGCACGCCGCCCAAATGCGCCGCTTTTCCAGCGGCTGCAATAATCACCTCAATACCGTTCTTTTCGGCGTCTTTTGCATACTGCGCCGCAAGCTCCGGCGTTCTGTGGGCGGAAATAACAGAAACTTCCGCCGATATTCCAAATTTTTTGAGCATGACCAGACATTTTTTCACAACCGGAAAATCCGAATCACTGCCCATAATTACTGCAACTTTAGGTGTTTTCATAACGATGCCTCCATTTTCTATCATAATTTTTCTATTGGTTTTTTTACAACTAATTAATGACTGCTGAACAATTCTGAAACGCAGCCGCATAGCGGTTTGTAAGCGTTTCAGAATTGTTTAGGTGCAAGGTTTTTGTGCTTTTTTTG
>CASGBM010000101.1 GCA_949299615.1 uncultured Eubacteriales bacterium
AACCTAAAAATAGCATTTTAATGCTGTTTTTAGGTGTGAAATTGTAAATTTCACACAAATGGTTTCGCAAAACCATTTGTTCAGTAGACATTAATTAAATTTTTCTTGCATCAATCAAGAAATAGGTCCTTTTCTTCATAAATTTCGCACTTTCTCTGTAAGGTGCGGCATCGCGATGCACCGCCCAGACAGCCCTGAAAAAAGCGCTGCAGAGGCGCGCATCGAACTTCTTGTCGCCGGTCCCCGCAAGTATATCAAAATCAAATGTTTTTGCCGCATAATAAAAACGGTGTGGCTCTGCTATGCCGCACCGCTTTTTGAGAGTATTAAACGATAACAAAAGAAATTTATATTCTTATAATTGCATCGACTGTTCCGACAGCAAATGCTGTTTTAAGTCATAATAAAAGTTCACAAACGTCATTCTCATATACGGAATCAGCCAGAAGAAGCCAACGCCGAAAGTTAAAAGCGCGATACAATACCATCCCAAAAAGCTGAGGCTGAGAATAAAATATCTCCAGCAATGGCCGCGCATCATGTAAAAGCTTTGTTTGATTGCCGTCCACGGCGTTGTATACGGATTTTCAAGCAAAATATATACACTCATGGATAAGCGGATTACCAGATAGATGTAACAAACCAAAACAACCCACGCCAAAAGAGTAGTAATCGGGTTTCGGTACACAGATGCTAAAATACATACCGCAAAATACGGTACAAACAGCGGCAGATAAAGCAAAAGAAGCTTGATAATTTTCGGCAGCATACCAAATTTCCCGAAAATAACGCCAACGCCGGTATCTTCGCCGCTGCGCAGTTTAATGCAGCCGTCTGTAAAGCCAAAATCCAACGCAAGCATAACAATAATCACAGCAATATATATGACAACCAAAAGTATCAGCATGAAAACCGGCCAGCCCATACCAACCCAATTGGAATGAAGGCCTCCTCTTTGGATACCCGCCGAGGTCAGCTGAAAAAAGATGCCGGCAAAAAGACTGCTAAATGCAAAAAACATCCATAATACCATCATTCCGGCAACAGGAATCACCGTTATCAAAAACGTTTTCAGCGCCATCATGCCCCATTTTCCTCGGAGCTGCTCCTGTGCGGATAGTTTTAGCTGCCACCGTTTCATTAATTCCATTGTTTTGCCCTCCTCCGCCTTGCCGGCTTAAGCCAGTTCAAACTTATCGTGGATTGCCTTTACTGCTTTTGCTTCGTACCCTTCGTCAATTAACACGGAAACCTTAATTTCCGATGTTGCAATCATATGAATATTAATCTGCGCCTCATAAAGTGCTTCAAACATTCTTGCCGCAACGCCGGCGTTTGTGACCATTCCCGCACCGACAATAGAAACCTTGGAAACTTTAGTTGTATAGCTCATGGTTTCATAACCGATAATCTCTTTATTTTCTTCAATGATCTTCAGCGCCTCATCAATATGACTTTCCGCAACTGTGAAGCTAATATCCTTTTTATTATCCCGCCCGATGGACTGCAAAATAATGTCTACATTAATATTTTTCTTTGCCAAAAGGGAGAAAATGCGGAATGCTTTTCCCGGAGTGTCCTCAATCCCGCAAAGAGAAATTCTCGCTACATCATTATCCTTTGTTACGCCTCTAACCAACATTCCTTCCACTTTAACAGCCTCCTTTACAACAGTACCTTTTGCCCGTGTTAAACTCGAACGGACACAGAGATTCACATTATATTTTTTTGCCATTTCTACTGAGCGGTTATGCAGAACATTAGCGCCCAGGCTTGCCAGCTCCAACATTTCATCATACGAAATTTCGTCCAGCTTTTTCGCATCGGGGACAATCCGCGGATCCGTGGTGTACACACCGTCAACATCCGTATAAATTTCGCATAAATCCGCATGACATGCCGCAGCCAATGCAACCGCCGACGTATCAGAACCGCCGCGTCCCAGCGTTGTAATATCATCGTAGCGGTTGATGCCCTGAAAGCCTGCCACAATTACAATATTTCTTTTATCCAGCTCCAGCATCACGCGCTCCGTATTAATTTTGCGGATCCGGCTGTTGGAATAATTGGAATCTGTCACCATCCCGGCTTGCCAGCCTGTGAGAGACACCACTGGATAGCCCAGCTTCTCAATCGCCATGGCTAAAAGCGAAATGGAAATTTGCTCGCCTGTTGCCAAAAGCATATCCATTTCCCGCTTTGACGCATGGGGATTAATTTCCTTTGCTTTTTCAATCAAATCATCCGTCGTATCGCCCTGGGCAGATACAACCACAATGACGTTGTTCCCTTCTTTGTATGTGCTCGTTACAATATCCGCTACATTGAACACACGTTCGGCGTTTGCAACCGAAGAACCTCCGAATTTCTGCACGATTAAACTCAACTTGAACCCTCCATTCTTAATTGAGACGCTTAACGCCCTCATTGTCCGCATCCATCAGCATCACTTTCCAGTCCGGATGCGACTTTTGCATATATTCCTGCATATCCGCCATAAAATCCTGCGCGTCGTCTCCCTCCACCAAGGAAATCATCGTAGGGCCGGAGCCGCTGATATAAGTTCCCAGCGCACCATAGCTTTTCAGGCGGTTATGGATTTTTTGATAGCCTTCAATAAACGTCTTGCGATATGGCTCATGAATTCTGTCATCCACTGCACAAAGCAGGTTTTCATATTCTCCCGAAAGGATCGCCGCCACCGTAAGCGCTGCGTGAGAAATATTAAAGCTCACATCCCGAAGCGGATAATATCCCGGCAGCGTGCTGCGCGCTTTTTTAGTTGTAACCGCAAAATCCGGAATCAGCAAGACAAATTTCAAATCTTCTCCTACCGGGTGTGAATAGTAAAATATATCCTCTTTTTCATAAACAGATATGGTAAAACCACCTGCAATCGCGGCAGTTGAATTGTCCGAATGTCCCTCCAGCTTTGCCGCCATGCACATCAACTCGCGCATAGAAAACGGCTCGCCGCACAAAACATTGGCGGCAAAAAGTCCTCCGACAATGCAGGCCGAACTCGAACCAAGACCGCGCGTTACCGGAATGTGGTTTTCCAGTTTCAGCCGCAGGCCGCCCATTGGCTTTCCCGCCTGCTCATAAAAATATTTCATGGTTTTATATACCAGATTTTTCTCATCTGTCGGCAAAAAATTTCCCGTCCCTCCGGAAATCTCAATGGAAAGCCCGGCGCCGGTTTCCTCTGCCTCAATATAATTGTATAATTTCAATGCCACGCCCAGCGAATCAAACCCCGCGCCTAAATTTGCAGTGGTCGCCGGAACTCTGACTGTTGCTCTTCCCATGGGCACCTCCGCTTAAGACAACATCCGGATAAACGAGCCCTCACTGCCCAGCTTTTCCTTCATGTCTTTTTCTTTCAAAGGCCCGGTGACAAAAGCCGTTTCTGCGCCAACCTCCCCGACAATCTCCGCTTTTATGAACCGTTCTGCCAAATCGGCATTTGCCGAGCGGATTAAGTATCGGCTGCACACTTCCTCCGGATCCATCATAAAGTTTTCCTTCACTTCACGCCACATCAAACGGATATGGGAATCTATGTGTTTTACGGAGTCAATCACATCTGCAACGACCGCGCTGGCTGTAGGAAGCTTTCCTGCGCCGCGACCGTAAAACATGACATCGTCAATAGAATCGCCGTGCACCAAAATCGCGTTAAACACTCCGTTTACATCCGCAAGCTGATGCGTCTGCGGAATCGCCATTGGGCAAACGCGGGCAAACACCTTGCCGTCATCTTCTATTTTTGCATAACCAACCAGTTTAATCACACATCCTGCTTTTGCTGCACACGCAACATCACTTTTGGTAATGCCGGTAATTCCTTCCGTGGGAATGTTTTTATAATCTACAAATTTTCCAGATGCCAAAGAAGCTAATATTGCAATTTTCCGGCAGGCATCGTGTCCTTCTACGTCTGCCTCCGGATTGCGTTCTGCATACCCCAGCCGCTGTGCCTCGGCCAGCGCATCGTCAAAACTTGCGCCTTCTTTTACCATCTTGGTTAAAATATAGTTTGTAGTACCGTTTAATATTCCATAAATTTCTTCTATCTCGTTGGCGGCAAGGCATTGGTTCAAAGGACGGATAATCGGGATTCCTCCCCCGACAGAAGCCTCAAATAAATAATTTCTATTCATCTGCTGTGCAATTTGCAAAAGCTCTGTCCCATGGGTTGCAACCAGTTCCTTATTTGAGGTAACAACATGTTTTCCAGCCAGGAGCGCCGCTTTAGAAAAGTCATAGGCCGGGTTCAGGCCGCCCATAACCTCAATTACAACTTTTACTTCTTCGTCATTTAAAATGTCATCAAAATTTTTTGTAAACAACTGTTTCTCTTCATGATTCTCAAAATCACGAATATCTAAAATATATTTAATATCAATTTCATCGCCGGCTTTTCTTTTGATACTGGCTGCGTTTTTCCGAATAATCTCATATACGCCGGAACCAACCGTGCCGTATCCCAATATTGCTACCTTTACCATTTTGCAACCTCCTGTGATGCTTCACTTTATCTTTGTGTTATGCATACCATGCCCAATTTTATGAATATTATCATTATATCCAATATTGCCGGTCAGGTCAATAGCTTTATAAAATTTTCTGGGGAAACCGTTTATGCCGTTTTTAAGGGAAAACCGTTTCATACCGGGATAGCAGCTCCGCGTTTTTTCTTGTGATTCTCGGAGCGTTATGATAAAATAATATTAAGAGCTTATTTTTGCCTATCTTGAAACGCGCCGCATTTTTTTCGCATCCAAATTGTCAGGAGGGATATTATGATCCATAGCAAATTAAACCGGTTAACTTTTGTCTTCGTTTTCTGTTGCCTCAGCCTGAATTTTCTGCCGTTGCCCACGACAAAAGCCGACTCTCTGTCACCGGCTCCCAGCGCAAATCGGAACAAAAACAACTATTCAGCGTATGATGCCTCCGCCGTAAAATCGTACCTTTATCAGGAAGACGGCAATCTGGTGCGGGTGGAATTTATCGACGGCAAGCTGTTGATTGAGCATTATGATGACAGCTTTGCTTTGCTGTCTTCCCAGACAATTCCAATAGATGAAGGTTTCGACCGCTGGGGAGGTTTTTACTCCGGTGAAACATATCATTTTGTAATTGTCGGGAAAAGCAACCCGACAGAAGATGACAGCACGGAAGTCATGCGAATTATAAAATACAATAAAAACTGGGAGCGTTTGGATCAATCCGGCCTATTCGGCGCCAACACCTTTATTCCGTTTGATTTTGGCTCTCTTCGCTGCGATGAGTATGGAGGCATGCTGTATATTCACACCTGTCACAGCATGTATCAGTCAGAAGACGGTCTGAATCACCAGGCAAATATGATGATCCCGCTGCGCCAGGAAGATATGGAGATTATGGACGCGCAATATACCGTAAGCTACAGCGCGCGCGGTTATGTCAGCCACTCATTTAACCAATTCGTCCTGGCTGACAGCGAGGGGCGCTTGATTACCTTAAACCACGGAGATATGTATCCGCGGGCGGCAATCCTGATTCAATATCCGCTGCCTGCAGGGGAAGACCGGCTTTTTAGCGAAGACATTTTAGGCTTTGCTGAGTCGTTTTATCTCTGCGAATTCCCTATGGGTTCCATCTATCAGAAAACAGGCGCTTCTGTCGGCGGTCTGGCGGAAACGGAAAACTGCTATATTGCCGTATGGAACAATGACGGCAACGGCGGAAACGATGACTCTTTACCCCGTAATATTTATCTCGCTGCCACCAGCAAAAATGATTTTTCAGCTGACGGAACCACAACACACCAATTGACCTCATATGCACCGGACACCAACAGCGCAGGCACGCCTGTTTTAGCCTCCTGCGGCACCGACGGAGGTTATGTGCTTTGGGATGTGCAGAAGATTTCCGGCTCCTCAGCAAAAACCAGTGTAGGAAAAATTTCATATGCCGCATATGATGCAGACGGCAATGTTTCCTCTCCGGTGACGACAGATGGAATGCTCTCGGATTGTCAGCCCATTTTTTATAACGGGAAAATTGTCTGGTATGTAACGGACCAATCTGTTCCTGTCTTCTATGTCTTAGATGATTCCGGTCTGACAGCAATCCGGACAAGCTATGCTGATGTAGAAGAAGGCAGCTGGTACAGCGAAGCCGTGCGTTATGTTTCCCAAAAAGGCTGGATCCTTGCTGACGGAAACGCATTTAAACCGGATCAAAATGCGGACCGCGGTACGCTCGTCTATGCGCTTTACCAAATGGAAAATTCCCCTGAGCCCAAAAACAGCGCCGCTTTTTGCGATGTGCCTGATTATTTGCAGCCTGCCGTTTTTTGGGCTGCGGAAAACGGGGTCGTAAACGGGATTTCAGATGATACTTTCGCCCCTTATGACCCTATCACCCGGGAACAGCTTGCCGCCCTTTTGTTCCGCTATGCAGAAAGAAAAGGCTATGACGTCTCGGCGGCAGCCCGGCTGGATCAGTATACCGACGCCCCGCAAATCAGCGAATATGCATTTGAGGCTATGAGCTGGGCGAATGCGGCAGGACTTATCACCGGGAACTCTGATGGGACATTAAACCCCAAAGGCAACGCGACCCGGGCGGAAGTTTCTACTATTTTAATGCGTTTTTACGAAAATGGGAACTAGCTGGCCGTTTAAAATTTTAGAAAAATAAAAACCAACAGGATTGAAACCCAGCTGTTAAAATATTAAATCAATTCATAATATGTTTCTGCTAACAATAAATACCAGGCCTGCAGCCACAATCGTTGCAGGCCTAATTAATGACTGCTGAACAATTCTGAAACGCAGCCGCATAGCGGTTTGTAAGCGTTTCAGAATTGTTCAGCAGTCATTAAATAAACAATATTACCGAATGATATCCGGCTCATCCGGATCTTCTTCCGTGTCATTTATAAACATTTCTTCCGTAGTTTGCTGTGCCAGTTTTAGCTTTTCTGTTATATCAACCAGTGCTTTTGTTGTAGCTTCCAGCGCATCGACAGCCGTTGCCATTCGTCCAGCCAGATGGTAGTACATCGCTTTGTAATCTGCCATACAAAAACCCCCATTTTATTTCGTTTATATAAGAAATCGGCGTTGTGTAATTAACAGCGCCGATTTCTTCCTTTTGGTTGCGGGAGGCGGATTTGAACCACCGACCTTCGGGTTATGAGCCCGACGAGCTACCGGACTGCTCCACCCCGCGTTATCTGACTAATATATTATAACAAAAAAAATTAGTTTTGCCAAGTTCCTTTTCTAAATTCGATAGCGTCAATTTACTGTCGGATTTTTCAGCTCTTCATCTGCAACATCCATGACATGATTTGTTAAATCGCATAGCAAATAGCGTGCAAAGCTTTGT
>CASGBM010000102.1 GCA_949299615.1 uncultured Eubacteriales bacterium
TTCGGGCTTCGCCCTCTCTCCGCAATCCAACATCATTCTACGCTAATCGTTACTTTTCTGTGAATTATTGCAGGTTGCTATTGCAATTTGCGGAAAATATAGGTATTACAGTGATGAAACTATTCTCCGGCGGTCAGCTGCTGGATGCCTCTCTCTCCGTTTGGTAAGGCGCTGATAAAATATCAATGCATGAAATACGCGCCGGATCGTCCCGGCATACTGACGGTATTGCCGGGAGCAAGCAGTGTGAAGCAAGTGGATGACTTCCCGGATTTCTTCAAAGCAAGTGAATAGGAATAAAATTACTCCCTTATCGGTTCATTCAGCCCTGCAGAAGCCGTTGGGAAATGCGTGTACTGCAATCATTGCAAGCCCTGCCCGGTTGGAATCTCCATCGGGCTTTTCAATAAATATTACGATCTTGCAGTGAAATGTATCGGATTCGGTCATTGTAATAGCCTATGTCCGTTCAGTGTAGATCAGATGGCGCGAATGATAGAAATTTCAGATTATTTCAAAAAGTGAGGGATAAACGGATGAAACGATTTTTTTCTGTTTTTCTGTCTGCTGTTATGTTATGTATCGTTTTTGCGGGATGCAGCAGTACACAGACGCCGTCCGCAGAAAGCACAGCGACAAGCATCGAAATTGAGGACAGTAAAGCCGTTGACACAACACTGCCACAGGAGGATATCATGTATATTATTGTAGGCGAACATACTCTGACTGTTAAACTGGCGGATAACAGCAGCGCCGCCGCTTTGCAGGAATTGTTAAAAAAGGGCGATATTACCGTTGACGCTCATGATTACGGTAATTTTGAAAAGGTTGGCTCGCTCGGAACACAACTGCCGACAAACGATGAACGGATTACTACTGAACCCGGCGACGTGATTTTGTACCAGGGAGATCAAATTACCGTGTACTATGACACAAACTCGTGGAGCTTCACAAGGCTCGGCAAAATACAGGGCGTGAGTGCTGACGAGCTGAAAGCGATTCTTGGAGACGGAGATGTAACGATGGTACTTTCTCTTACAAATAACAAAAGTTCGGAAGCATATGGCAGAACAAAAAACAGCTATTAATGCTATAGACGGTCGGTGCGCTTTGGAGAAAACAATGCTTGCCGAGAAATTAAGAGAAAGGCTATCCTTGTAGTATCATTTATATGGATGATTCTTTCTCCGTCATGAACAGTAGACAGCCGAACGGTATAACGACCCCGGCGGCAACATGAACAGATTGGAGAGAGCAGAAGATGGGACGCCTTTTTTTGATGTCGGCAAAAGTTTTTCCGGATTGATAAAGGGCAATGATGCTTTTCTTAAATTCTTCGTTTGTACAATGTACCGGAAAATATTATACATCAGCCCGTACACACAGTTCATATAAATGAATAAAAATGTATTAGTTCAAGTTCAATAGTAAAAAGAGCATGTCTTTTTTTAGTCTTGAAGACAGGCAGGGCCCGGAGCGCCATTCGGCTCCGGGCCCTTTTGTTATATCGAAAAACGCCCGCGTAAAAGCACGGCGGTTTTTTTGCTTTCTCCTCCGGGCATGGCTTAAAGTCGAATCGCGCTCCAATCCTTTTTATCATTTACAAGTCTACTGTCTGCGTCCATAACGGCATCATTTTCATTATCTCTTTACGTCGGCGATTCTCAGCAGACAAAAGCACACTTTGAAAAACAAAGTGCGCTTTTTCACGCGTTCAAAGCAGTCGTAATTTATTCTGCATACTTTTTAAGCTCTGCTGTCAGGCGTTTGAACGTTTCATCTTCGCGCACAAAATCAAAATTTCTGCTGAAGACGTAATCGGGATTTTCCAATGAATTGATGAGGATATTGCAGATATTGCCGTGATAGTTTTTTGATGTTTCGGCGTTTCTATGCTTTAAGCGGTTGACCATCGGCGCCGTGTAGTCCATATCCTTCAGATTCGCGGAGACAACGGCGTATTTGACACTTTCCCTAAGGTAGCGGAGCAATTTATCTTTGTCCTGCATTATAGCGTATTCATTCGCTATCCAAAAGCAATTGGAAGCTATATCGATGGATTTGAATCCAACGTTGCCGTCAGAGAACAGAAGCTTTATTATATCGTTTGAAAATTGGTAAATCTCAATTTTTTCTTCGTGAGAAAAATCGATTTTATGAACCATGGCAGATGCCTTAAGCGTTATCATACCAACGGCCGACATGATATAGTTCTGGCAGGCTTCAACTCCTTCTTCTCCGTCAAGCACATCGGCGCGCAGGTCTGCTCTCGTAACATAAATGCTTCCGCCCATTTCGGCATAGTGCAATGCCTTTTCTTTGTCGCCTATACTGTTGTAGGTATAGCAAAGTGTTTGTACGGCTTCTTCGCGCTGTCTGACGTCTGTCGACTTATCAAGGAGTTCTTTGCCCAAAGATATAATCCGTTCCGCTTTATCCTTCGGGCAGGGGAAAACGGCGTCGCGATTTATAGCCGACATCAATCCTTCGATAACCCGGCAATCGTTTGGGAATTCGGAATATGCTTTTTCCCATAATTCAAGATTTTTTGCGTTTTCACCGGTTTGTTTGAAAACTTTGCTTTGGTTCTGATATCCGTTGATCGTCTCTTCGATCTTGATTTGATCTACGCAAAGTAATTCGTCTACGGTTACATCAAAATAAAACGCTATTTTAGGCAGCAGGGTAATATCGGGAAATCCTTCGCCGCGTTCCCATTTGCCGACGGATTGCGGTGTTATGCCGAGGTGATTTGCGAGTGCCTCCTGAGTGACGTTCTTTTGCTGCCTCAGTGTGCGTATTTTTTCTTTCAAATTGATTTCCATAACTTCAATCCACCTTTGTTTAGATTGATAAGCGCTTATCCTGACTATATTATAACCATCAAATAATCAAAACTCAAGAACCGCAAAGTTTATTGACAGGCGCAAATTGCAACTGTCGGTTGTATTATAAAAGACAAGCCGGAAAAATCCCCGGCCTGTCTTTTTTGCTGTAAAAAAATATTGTTTTTCCGCATTGTAAAAATGGAAAATAAAGTCTGCGGCATGTATACTGTGATATGCCCGTAACGTTCCTTGAGCGCAGCCGGGCAACCGCCGACGCCATACAGGATAAGGTAAACGTTCAGGACGCAGAAAACGCTCATTAGAGTATAGAAAAAATTCACGACCGATATGACGGATATCATGATTGTCGTTTTTTATTTCCAAACAGTCTTTCTCATTCGGTTTATAACCGCTTTAAGTTCGCATTTTCTTGGTAAAGCCAGAAATCTTTCTGTCGTTGTGAAAAAGCTTGAATGGACCGTATCCAAACCATTCTTTTCAATATCCCTGTAAATTTCATCTATAAGAACATCGATATCGACCGTTACGCCTTTTTTATCAAGCTCGATTCGCCTGAGCATGTAGCCGATGGCAGAAAGCTGGGATTTTGAAACGATGTTTAAGAGTCCTCTAATGTCAATCGTTTCATCGCCGATGATAATAAACCCCATATCGGATACTTCAAGCCGTTCGGTGCCGCAGCCTTCGGGGTAAGATGTGAAGTGTTCCGCAAACAAAGTTCTTTTTTGCTCCCAGTCTGCCGGCTGTTGTTCCGGAACGCTTTTAACTCCGTTTGCAAAACATATTGCTTTTGATTTTTCGGTCACATCACGGATCATATAATCTTCCATCATGTATATTTTATCCGCAACCGAAAGGAATTCACCGCTTCCGCCGATAACAAGTACGGTGGAAACCCCGCAAGAGGAATAAAGCTCGTTGACGCGGTCCGTAAACGGAGTAATGGGCTCTTTTACGATAAGCTCCTTCATCACTCTGTCACGGATCATAAAGTTTGCGGCGCTTCGGTCTTCATCAATCAAAAGCAATTTTGCGCCGCAGTCAACAGCCTCCGTTATATTTGCGGCCTGCGAAGTTGAGCCGGAGGCATGATCTGTTGAAAATTTTTTCGTATCACCGTTCGGCAGCCATTTGATAAACGGCGAGATATTAACTGCTCTGACGCTCCTGCCGTCTTCCGCGGAAACGGTCATTGCTGTTTCGTCGGTTATACACAGCTCACGTCCGTCGCCCAAGCAATGGTCGTATATGCCGGCCGATATTGCGTCAAGCAGAGTGGACTTTCCCGAATATCCGCCGCCTGTTATAACGGTTACGCCTTTCCTTATACCCATACCCTTTATCCCGCAAACTTCGATTTCGTCCTGCGGGACCGAATTAAACGGTACGGCGTTCGGCATCGGCAGATCCGTGTTTTTAAGACGTGGCAAAATACTGCCGTTTGCAATAAAAGCACAGTACGGGGAGGTTTTAAGATATTTTCTGATGGCTTTTTGTTTTTCAGCCATCTCAATCGCTTCGTTCAGTTTGGACGTGTCGAATCCTGCCGAAAACATATCCACGGCGTCGGGAAGCTCCTTGCACAGCATTTGCACTGCTTTGCGGATTTTCTTTTCGGGCAGCTGCACCTGCAAACGAATACACAAACACATTTCAGGCTTAGGGGCAAGATCCGCACTTAAATGCCGGACCTTGACCGCGCCCATGGATTCATACCATTTCTGATGACAGATCGCAAAATATGAGGAGTTCCGGACCAGCACCTCACTGCCGATGCGATCAAGAAGGTATTTTCCGTTTTCGTTGTCCGGTCTCGAACGGTTGTAAAGCTCCCGGTTGAGGCCGTCTATATACGGAATGAATTCACGCAGACAAAAATCGGCGATAAAGGGTGTATACGCCGTGATGCCGAGCTTACCGGCAGGTATCATGATTTTTACCGTCGGCTTGCTTTGCGCCAGCTTGTGGGTAAGAGTGATTTCAAAACCGATGTCCTCGTGATAATATATCGGCTCATAATCAATAACAGGCTCTAAATTTGATGATTCCTGCTCTATTATTATCTCGCCCTCGTACATTTCTCTGTATGTCGTGGTATTGGCCTGCATGCCCAGCAGGAAATTCTTCAGTCTTTTCAAATTATCGTCCTTCTTTCGTGTTCATGTGCCGTAATCAAACAACATAACGAAGGACAATTCCGGCAAAACAAAAGCACACCATATCTGCATAAGGTGTGCTTAAAATTCTTTATTACCGAATCACGAATCAAATACGGTAATTGACAGAATCAAATAAGTGTTCCTCAGCAGAATCGTCCTGTTTTGCATGTCAATCACCTCTTTTTGATAAATTTGTGATTTGATTACTTTATAAGTATATTGCATTGCCGCATAAAAGTCAATAGATACAATAATTCCTTTAATTATTTTTGTCAATTGCCCCTTAAGCAAAGAAACCTGTTCTACAAATAAAAATGTTTTTTGAAAACAAGATACGGTTTTAAAGCTATACAAAAAAATCCTTAAAAGAATATTCCGTTCAGGAACTCAGTCCGAAAGACTGTGCGCCGGATATCCGGGGATCAGGTAGTCAGCGAAGACGAATATATGAGATGAACGGGGAGTTCAGCCTTGCCCTTTAGTCCGCTGAAACTATGACCTTTACCGTTCGTCCTTTTTGAAATGACTGCCGGATATAAGCCTATTGACGGATTTCTCCGTTTTGTGGTAATATATATGCAATGGTAATTTATGTTTAATAAAATATTACGTCAGCTATATGTCTTAAGAGAGAATTTCGGCGCCTATACTATATATTTTTAACGGAGAAAAGAAAAATGGGCAGAGTGGCATTGATCGGTGAAAATTCAATCAAATATATCGAAAAATTGCTTGATATATGGAACGGGGGAGATTGTGCCGTTTTGTTGGACTGGCGTATCCCGTTTGAAACTGCCGTAAAAATGATGCGCGAAGCAGATGTTGCCCGTTGCTACGTTGAAAGACGGCTTTTAGAAAAGATAGGTACGGACAATATCATTGACGGAGATATTGAACTTATCGGTTATGAAAACGTCTTTGCTGCGGCACAGGAACTGCCTGAAAAGTTATATTCCGCCTTTATTCCGGATTACGGCAGGTCAGAGGCTGTTGTTTTATACAGCTCCGGGACAACGGGAAAAGCAAAGGGTATCGTGCTTTCGCATTTTGCTCTTCAGACAAACGCGGACGCAATTCTGGCGTATATGCAGCCGAAACCGGACGACTGTATCTATATAGCAAAAACGCTCTCTCACTCTTCAACGCTTACGGGAGAACTGCTTGTGGCTTTGAAGTCACGGACGCGGCTTGTAGCAGGCCCTGCGGTCGTCCCGCCTCGCATTATTTTTGATAATATAAAAAAATATCGTGTTTCGGTTATATGCCTTAATCCTGCGCTGCTTTCGATATGTGCTCTGGAGCAGCTGAAAAAACAGCATGACGTTTCTTCGCTTCGAACCATATATGTCAGCGGCTCTGTTTTGAATGATAAAATTTATGCTCTTGCACATGAAGTGTTTGACGGTACAGAGATATATAATGTTTACGGTTTGTCTGAGGCCGGTCCGCGCGTAACTGCTCAGCGGGCGGACTGCTGCAAAAGCAATTCCGTGGGAAAGCCTGTAAACGGAGTTGAACTGGTTCTGACGGATGAATGCGGAACGCCTGTCCCGCGCGGAGAACGAGGGATAATACATGTAAAAACCCCAAGCATATACAGCGGCTACATATCCGGTACCGAAAAATTCAAGCCGCTTTATCGCAACTGGCTGAATACCGGTGATGTGGGATTTATTGATGAAAATGATGAGCTTCATGTTCTTGACCGGATAGATGATGTGATCATTCTGGATTCACATAAGATTTATTCAAGCGAAGTGCAGCAACAGATTTTGACCAACACTTCCGTGATTGAATGCGTCGTGACGGCGGTTGAGCATAAAGGCAATACTTTTCTGGGTTGCCTGTATACCGGACATGCCGATCAAAACGAAATTGTCAAAAATCTGCGCGGTGTCCTTATGCCGTACGAGATCCCCCGTTTTTTTGTGCAGTGTGAGGATATCCCTAAAACAGCCAACGGAAAAATATCCGCAAAAAAAAGCGCCGAGATATTAAAGTCGGCATATGAAGAAGAAATGCGTACATGACAGGTCGCGTGATTTGATTGAGCGGAAGAAAAAATCTTTACGGCAATGCTCTTATCCGGCGTCGGTCCGGATTCGTCATATGAATTTTTATAAAATCCAAACCGTGTGCTTGCCGTCTGCGCAGATTTTCGTCATTGTGTTATGCGGCAATACGGGGAACGCATTCAGAACAGTAGTGTCAGCAATAACAGAAATTTGCTTTGTGCTGTTTTTCATACTGCTCTTTGGTGATAAGAAAATCTACTATTCCGTTTTTATGACCGGTCTGAATAAACCCTGCATTAAGATGGAGCTTTATAGCCGCTTTTCTGTTATCTTCAAAATAATTATGAACCGCTCCTGCG
>CASGBM010000103.1 GCA_949299615.1 uncultured Eubacteriales bacterium
GTATCATATGCCAGTCTGTATATACTATTTGAAGCACGCTTTACATCAATTCCCAGCACATAATAATCGTTTATAAAATCTTTAATTTCCTCATCAAGCGCAGAATATCCCTGCATCGCGCCCAAAATAGCACCTGCCGTTGCACAGGTACAGTCCGTGTCATAGCCACACCAAAGCGCAATATTTATCGTCTTATGCATATCTTCCTCACCAAGCAAAAGTGCCATCAGCAGAAAACCAACATTCTGCAATGCCGATGAAAAGTCATAATTCCCAAAATTCTGCAAAATTTTTCGACGTATGCTGCGCCAATCCTTACTGTCTCGGCATGCAGCCGAAACCATATGTACCAATTCTTCCAAACGGCTGTCGGATTTTAAGTACGGTTCTGCCGCCAAAAGTAACGAGTGAATATCGCTGTAAAAAAAGGCAAGACTTTCCAGTGCCGCAAGATACATCTCAGCCCAAACAGAATTTCCGCTGTGATCCAAGATTGCATCTCGTCTTGCATATTCCGATGCCAAGATCGGGTTACCCGGCAAGCAAAACCCCCAAATTTCCGATCGAATCGGACAACCCATATCCTCTGTAAAGTCCGCATTGTTAAAAATGCCGGAATACGGCGGATAAATTCCCATCTCATAATTACGCAAAAAACAGCCATATTCCGAGAACGGATACCAACACTGGCGCTTCCATCTCTCAGCCAGAATATCAGAGGTTACATTCAGTCCGTACTGCTCTAAAACCTCTAGCCATAAAACCTGAATATCCAAATCATCGTTCGGAATATCCGGATTAAAATATTCCGAAAAATCCTTTACATGTTCCGTTGTTTTTTGTCCTTCCAGCGCCGCGCCCGCCGCACCGCCGAGACATTTACCATACCAGCCGCCATAAACCTTGTTCAAATACTCCGAAAAGCTAATTTCATATTTCATAATTCGCTCCTTCTGTTCTCCTGATCGAAATCCTCCAACGCAATATATCCGAGCAGAGCCCCCCAATGATACAGACACTCACTCGCATTTTCACCACAACCATATCCGGTCACAGCGTGATAATTTTCGTGAACGTGCCCAAATTCTTGCCATTCACGAACAATCATTCGAGCGGATTTTTCCGCAAGCAGTCTGCATTCTTTATTCATTTTAGCATGGCGTAAAGCACGATATACCAAAAAATTCAGTGGCGGCCATATACGCCCGCGAAATCCAAGTTGCTGTGCGTATGCCAAATCTCTTTTGGAAACTACCGGCATCATGTATTCACCAAAAAACTCCTCTTCATTATAAAAATACCGTTTTGCAATTTTTGCCTTTTGCTCATCGGTTACGCCATCGGCAAGCAATGCAAGAAAATTGGTTATCGCAATTCTTCTGGAAAGTTCTCCCGTGTCTGTACGCAAATTTAAAAACATTTCCGCTTCCTCAGACCACATCGAAAGCACCGCTTTTTCCACCGTGTTTTTACATTCTATCAGCTTCTGCTCCTCTTCGGCTTTGCCCAAGATACGCGCAATCTCTGCCAGCGAGCGGCAATCTAAAATATATTCTCCCATCAAAGCCAAATCCGCCAAACACATGATGGACTTTTCACCATCAAACGGAATATCGTCATAAATTGGCAACAAATCCATGCCGCTTTCAAAGCTCGCCCCCACAGAAGTATGGATTTCGTGGGTTTCCAGTGGTTTTCCATGAACAAAAGGATGGTGTCCGCTGCCCCAACACAAATATCCGTTTCCACTATTTCGATTGGCAAAATACCACTGATTCCAATGCAACAATGGCTCAAAGGTTTGCTCTAAAAAAGCGCGGTCTCCGCTTCTTTTGTAAATTTCAAGCGTGCAATAAGAGCCAACCGGCGGATGCGAACGATCCAACGAAACATCTCCGTTTGCACTGGTAAAATTCGGAACAAATCCATCTATTTCTGTAGATAAGATGGCCTCCATGTTTCTCTGCGCCAAATCCGTATCAAACACCGAGGCTATAAGTGCACCAAAGCAAGTGTCCCATCCAAACAGGACATAGCCGCCCCAGTCCAAATTCCATCGCCTGCTGACAGGTGTGCATATACCAAACCGTTCGGGGTCATAAATGGTATCCCACGCAATTGTGCTTTTCATCGCTTCTGCAACATGCTTCATTTGACCAAAGCCACATATGGCTTGATCCTGTTTGTCACATGCAGCAGAAAAAATGTTTTCCATCTCTGAATTGCTGCACTCTGTATCGGATACCAAAATCGGTTGATCAAGCAAAAATGCCAAATACGGAACATGGGAAAATGCATACGGAAATATTATTTTTGTGCCCGTGCTGTGTATCACAAACCGATTGCCGTCTGGAAATTTTGCAGTCAGCAGATCACCCCGTTTTTCAATCAAACCTTCGCGTCCCCACAGCAAAGCAACTTCCACCGTTACAATTAAGGGGCACGGTCCCGCCGCAAGAGGATGAACATTCAGAAAAAAATGTTTTCCTATTGATGCAAAACGAATACGTAGAATATTTTGAAACAGGCGAAGCTCTGTTTCAATGTATTCCCCGTAAAGAGAACGTCCCTTTGGCCGGACATTGGCTTCTGCCTCGTTATTATGGCTGATTTGAAAGCTGCGGAACACTCTGTCGCTTGAGCTGTCCTTAAAACACAGCCGAACCGCTAGACCGTATGGGAGGTATACAAAGGAGTAGACGCTCTCGGTATCCCATGTATTCCAGCCGAAAAATTTCTGCGGTAAGCCGCTTTGGTCTTGATTCATGATATGCTCGTCCCTTCCGTTTTAATTCACTGTTACTCCAGCACCAAAATTTCATGCAAATCGGTAATGTCAATTTCAAATTCCGCATAGTCTCCGTTCATGCGAAACTGTACTTCATGCTCACCGTGCAGCGGCATAGTAATTTTTTTATATTGATTTTGCATATTGACTTGTACCGTTAAGTGGTACACCGGTGGTACGAAATCATAAACCGAGACCTGATCATCTGCATGCTCACCGTTTATGTTAATGAGGTTTATAATCCGCTTTTCACCGTCTTTTTGAACGGTGATGTCTATATTTTTCTGGTTCAGACGCACCATGGGCTGATAAAGACTGCAAAGAGTATCATCCATCAAATTGCGAAGTGCAAAACTTCTCAAATCAAAATATGAGCTGCCCAAATCAAAAAGCATAGCCGTAACCGTGCCTTTTCCATAAGAAACTTTAACAATGGACGTACAATATATACTGGTTTCATCTATCCAGCGATAGCATTTGACTCCCACACCATCGGCTTCGTAAAAATTTGTTTCAAAGCCACCCAAAATGCCATCCTGCATTAAGTAAATTCTCTGTTTTTCATGATATTCAATCCATTCGACCGGCAAAACATCTTCAAACAATTTCGAGGCCTTTGCACCGATGACAATAAGATTGCCGCCGTTTTCTGCATAGCCGAGCAGATTTTGTTTCTCCTCTGCTGTGATTCTGTCCCACTCAGGAAAAACAACTGCGTCAAAACGTTCCATTGTATGCATTTGATATTCATAAAAGATTTCTGCCGTATGTTGTGCGTCTAAAATGCAGCCCAGTACACCGATCATGGCATTAGTGGAGCCTGCCGCATTAAACATATTGCTGTTTTTGTAGCGCGCTTTTTCAGAATAATAAACCCCAACCTGTCCAATTGGAATTTTTTTATGATTATATACTTGACGTTTGCGGCAAAACTCCGCTGTCTCTTTTGCCTGCGCGATCGGGTAAGCGTTGACACTGCCATCCGGATTCTGATTATTGTAAATCTGAAAGCCTCCACCTAGTGAAATCACAACAGCTGCCTCCTGCTTAAGTTGAACAGCAGTCTTATAGTAATTGCAGTTTGAAATAATATCAAAGCCCCAGTCCATCAAATCCCACGGCATACCCTTTGCGCTTATACATCTACCCTCATAGCGCGCAACGCGAATGCTGTTATTATATGGATAATCACCAGACAGAAAATCAACATCAACATCCACCTTCTCAGGCATATATGAGGTGTATGCCCAGTTGCTTGCTACCTGAAAATCAGGGTTATGCTCATGCAGAGCATCTACATATTTTTTGAGATTTCGCTTAAATGCCTCACGCATGATTTCACCATGCTGATACAGAGTTAGATTGCGCGGCAGATACGGTTTTGCCAATACCGAATAATCATGCTCAACCGCCCAACAATCACCATCCACCCAAACACCGTCAATACCGTAATCATCGCTCAATTCAATCAGCTGCGGAATCATAAGTTCATCCATGTAGGGGCCAAAGGAGCTTGTCATATTGGCACTGGTATTTCCATTTTCATCCACAACGGCATATTGCGGATGTTCTTTAACGTAACGCATATCCCAAACCCCTGAATAATGGACACACAATGCAACGTTGTGTTTAGCTGTAATATCGCGGTACATTCGGAGAATATCCTGCTTAATTTTGGGGTGATTTCCCAGCTTGCTCGGATAGCTCGCCCAACCGCCATGTCCTTTGGAGTCAACCTGAATATAATCAGGCTCTACCTCTGTGATATATCGCTCAAAAATTTCGGGTGTTACCCGCTCTCCGACCACACTCTCCTCATTTGCATGAAAATCGAAATGAAGACCGAAAAAGCTATCCTTGCGTTTTAATTTTTTTTTTTCCATTTTCTTTCCTCCCAGTTGCAGCTTCAAAAGTGCTGTTGATAAAGAGCGGCAGCATTTGCCGCTCTTTATCAAATCGGTTATTGCATATCTGCTTTTGATACAAGGGGTTTAAGCGTACCGCGTTCCCAAAGATAAATATCATATTGTGGGCCTTTGGTTGCATTAACCTCAAAGGTTTTACTTTCCACCAACCATGCACCTACGCCAAACTCGAAATGCTGAAGCTCATCTAACGCCCCTGTACGACTTCTTTTTGCCACATAGACATCAAAAATGCGATCTTGATTATTATCATAGTTGACACCGTTTAATTTAATATAAAACTTTCCGTTTTCCGGGATTGTTTTTCCAATGGAAACAGTGCAATTCTCATCGGAATAGAAGCCCAGTGACGGTGCCGGGAGTGATTGCGTCAAATTTCTCGCATAAACCTGTAGTTCCCATATGCAGATTCTCTCATAACTTTCCACACGGATATAATGATAGCTATTAACCTTATCTATCAGCGGCACACGCTCGGATACTACCTGTGAACCGTCATAGCTGTATACAAGACCGCCGTCTGCCAAATAAACATCATTAATATAGGGAACTGCAGTATTATCCTCCACAGTTGTTGTGTTGTTATAAATTTGCAGGACATTCCAGTCTATAGTTTCGTCAAACGTTGGGTCATCGGAAAGAAGAATACGTGTTTTCTTTCCGGCATATCTGATACCGGATCCCTTTGCCCAATCTCTATCCGAAATATTAAACCGCACATTTGTAATATCATAATCCTTGTAGTTCTCTCCAAGGTCAACCTGCAGCCAGTTATAATACGGGTAACTCATATTGGCGGAGTTGCTGTCGCCGGAGAACCAATCTGTATTGGGATCTCCGTCTACCGCATAATGACCGCGATCCTGACCTGTATATTCATTTTCATGTGTAACCGGTTTCCCCTCGCTGATTAAGGTTGCAGCAATCTGCGGCTTATCCGGTGAAAGAACAAGCAGTTCATTTAAGCACAGGCTCCATCGTGTCCCGTCAGTTATATTCCAATCTTTTACAAAACGAATGTAACGATAACGGTTTAGCTTGGAAACCTGAATTTCTGTCCAGCCGTGATATGCTGTTTGATAGTCTGTAAATTGAGTAACATCCGTGGTGCAGGTTGCATCGTTAAAGGTTTTATCATTGGAAAGCTGAATTTTAAAATTCTTCTGTTCCCAGTCGTCAGCATCACGTCCGCAGAAGCGAAGTTTGTTAACTTTATACGCTTGGCCGAGGTCAACGGTAATGTATTGATACCCGGTATCAGAAGATGCTCCGCCGTTAAGATAACCGGTTCTCCAGTCACCGTCAACCGCCTTCGAAGGAGATCTTTTATCCTCCCCTACGCTATACCAACTGCCTGCCCACGCTTCCTTGCCATATGCTACATTGTAGAGCGGTCCATTATAGTCCTCCGCACTCGGATCCCCCGGATCGGGGTCTGTCGGATCGGGAGCTGTTGTTTCCTCATCCGGTGACATGATTAAAACCTCTTTAAAACCGATGTTATATCTAGAGGCCACAGAGTCATCCATGTTCTTTAAAAAGCGAATATATTGATATTTTACATCCGTAGTAACAACCTCTCTCGCAAACGATACGTATGCCTTTTCTTGTCCCGCATATTTATCAAAGCCTGTTATATCCACCGTGGATGCATCTGCAAAATTGGCATCATTGGATAACTGAATTTTAAAATCCATCTGTTCTACCAAGCCGCTGCCCCAATTCTGATTACGTCCGCACATCCAAATTTCGTCAATTGTATAGGGTTTTTCGAGATCAATTGTCGCAAACACCGGACTGCCATCTGTCGGAGGTGCTCCATTTGCAAAGCAATTCGTATAGTCACCGTCCGTTACATTGCCCGGACCCTCTACACTGCTTGCATAGGAAGAAACCGTTGTAATTTTATTTTTTGCCACATTGCGTAGGTTTAAAGTGGTATATACCTCAACCTCGACAAAACCAATGTTGTATTTTGATGAGCTTTCATCCATTGACATATCCTTTAGAAAACGAACGTAGCGGTATTTCTCCGTTTCGTTCACCGCAAATGTTTTAGAATCCGTATAGTCTTGTCTGTTCTCATCAAATCCGGAAACAACCGTAACTTCGCCAAATCCTGCATCGTTAGACAACTCAATCTGAAAATCTCTCTGCTCTACAAAACCATTGCCCCAAGTTTGATTTCGACCTATTACTTTAATTTCTTCCAACAAATACGGCGTGCCTAGATCAATGGCAAAAAAGACCGGACTGCCATCTGTCGGAGGTGCTCCATTTGCACAATATGTGGAGTCACTGCCGTCCACAGCTTTGTCGGCCGAATAGGCCGCACCACAATCGGTAGACATCCATGCATGTCTGCCGAGCGCAACATTCACTTTCTCACTCACCGCCAAAGCCTTTTGCGGCAGGGGTACCCCAAGCATTGCAACCGCTAAAATCACCCCAATAAATCTTTTTTTCATGTGATTATCCTCCTCTTTTATTTTAGCGTTCTGTAAAGTTAAATGAAAGTTGAAAACCCGCCAGCCTTTCTGGTACAATGGTTTCACCACAAATCCAAAGTACTCCCGAAAGGAGACGGGTCTT
>CASGBM010000104.1 GCA_949299615.1 uncultured Eubacteriales bacterium
GCCGACATTTTGAAATGCCTGCATCCACAAATCCCAGTCAAAAAATTCGTGCCATCCGTCAAATTTTACACCCAGCCGCTGTGCTTCTGCCAACACTTTGCAAAGCCTTCTGTCGCCGCGTGCAAACACGCCTTCCATTACCGACAGCTTTGCCTCATGCCAATTGTAACTAATGCGCTTATTTTTAATTTGTCCTTTCAAAAATGTTTGCTTATCCATCAGTTCCTCTACCCCGTTCTGTCTCACCCACTGAAACGGCGTAAACGGCTTGGGAACAAACGAAGACGTACTGACGGTAACTTTTAAATTCTTATTCCTTTGTTCTTTTGGCACGGCAAAATAGGCGTCCACCACTTTTTCTGCCAAATCCGCAATTCCCGCCAAATCCTCATTTGTTTCTGTCGGCAGACCAATCATAAAATACAGCTTCACGCCGCCGTATCCTCCGCCAAACGCAATTGACGCCGCCCGAAGCAAATCTTCCTCTGTCACGCCTTTATTGATCACATCACGCAGCCGCTGCGTTCCCGCTTCCGGCGCAAATGTCAAGCCGCTTTTACGCACTTTCTGCACCTTCTGCATCAATTCCATGGAAAAGTTATCCAGTCGAAGCGACGGCAGGCTCAAACTAATTTTTTGTTCCTCCGTCAACTCCAAAAGCCCGTCTGTCAATTCCTTTAAATGCGTGTAATCGCTCGTGCTCAGGCTGGAAATAGACATTTCTTCATATCCGGTGCTTTCCACCAGCTTCTGTGCCTGCGAAAGAAGGGTTTCCACGCTTTTCTCCCTCACAGGCCGATAAATCATCCCCGCCTGACAAAACCGGCAGCCGCGAATACAGCCGCGAAAAACTTCCAGCATAATCCGGTCATGCACAATTTCCATAAACGGCACAATAAAACGGTCTGGATAACAAACCCGATCCATATCCTTGATAATCCGTTTTTTTATTTTCTTAGGAGCATCCGGATGGTTTGGCTCTATCTTTGCAATTGTACCGTCCTCGTGATAGATAACATCATAAAAACAAGGAACATATACCCCTTCTATTTTCAGTATCCGTTCTAAAAAACACCGGCGCGGCTCTTTCGCCTGTTTCCACGCCCGGTATGCATCCATAACCTCCAGCATGACTTCTTCGCCTTCTCCCAGCATAAAAAAGTCCACAAAATCCGCCAAAGGTTCCGGATTATATGCACACGGTCCGCCGCAGCAAACAAACGGCATCCCTTCCGTTCTCTCTGCGCTCAAAAGCGGGAGCCCCGCCAAATCCAGCATATGAATCACGTTGGAAAAACTCATCTCATATTGCAGCGTAAATCCAACAAAATCAAAATCTGCCACCGGTGATTTGCTCTCTAGGGAAAAGAGGGGAATTCCCTCTTTGCGCATTTCATCTTCCATATCAACCCATGGAGCAAATACACGCTCACAAAATATATCCTTCTGGTCGTTAAGTAAATGATATAAAATTTTCATGCCCAAATGAGACATGCCAATTTCATATACATCCGGAAAACAAAAGGCAAACCGGATATTCACAACCTTTAAGTTTTTATGTACGCTGTTATATTCTGTTCCAATATATCTCGTTGGCTTTTGCACGCGCTTTAAAATCCGATCCAAATTCATACGTTTCTTCCTTTCGCCGGCTATTTCCGGTCATTTTTTCCTAATATCATATTGAGATATGTCAATGCGTAAAAATCACGGTCCATATATGACCGAATAAACGCCTCCATATGATCTTCCAGTTCATCTGTTACCATTCGGCTTGCCTGAAAAGCAAACGCCTTTTTATCCTCACTGTATAATATAAACCGCAGCGCAATCAAGCACGGCTCGCTCAGGGGCCGGGCATGGTCCTCTGCCCTCCGGCATGAAGTACATAAAAGCCCGCCGGCTTGCGGCGACAAAAAATCAATCTCAGAAACATCGCCGCAGCGCACACAACCCGAAAGCTCCGGTGCAAATCCCATATATTGCAGCAATTTTAATTCATACACACATTTTACCAGCCGCAGTTCTCGCTGAGAATTTGCCAAAAGATAAAACGTGTTTAAAAGGAGGGAAAACAGTCGCTGATCCACTTTTTCCTCCTTCACGGCATAACCGGTAAGATCGGCAATATACGTGGCAAATGCCAAACGCTCAATATTTGTCGCCAAATTATAAAAACTTTCCTTAGGTTCACACGAGCGCACATAATGCATACTTTTCCCAGTCCCGAAAACGAACTCGCCATATGTAAACAAGGCGGTCCCGGCCGCCAATCGGCTTTTTAAGCTTTTTGCGCCCCGCGCCGATGCTTTTAATACGCCGTACTCCGCTGTAAAAACCGTGAGAATCACATCATTATCTCCAACATTTGTGCGTTTTAATACCACGCCATCCGTTTTAATCAGTTCCATATCCAATCCCTACTTTGGCTCTTTTATATCTGCCTGCGAATGGTTCTCCGGCAGATCCAAATTTTTATATAATAGATATTCTCTGATGTCTCCCGTTAACTGAAATACTTCCCAAGCCAACTCCTCAAACATATCCATCCCGCCTTCACAAAATTTTCCCTTCCTACAGTTTTATTTTGTATGTTTTAAAGCGGAGTATACCCGGAAAATTTCTCTTTCATTTGACAGTTTTTCCAGGTTGGGCAGGTTATTCCCTCATATCATATCCAAAATTCCGAATCATCGTGTCGCGGTTTCTCCAGTCCTCTTTCACCTTAACCCAAAGTTCTAAAAATACCTTTTTCCCCAGCATTTTCTCCATATCTTCGCGCGCGAGTCTTCCGATTTTTTTCATCATTTCCCCGTTTTTCCCAATCAAAATTCCTTTGTGGCTCGCTTTTTCGCAGTAAATGTTCGCGCTAATTTCTACCACACTTTCAAAATCTTTCATTTTAATAATTTCAATGGCAATCCCATGCGGTATTTCCTTATCTAAATTGCGCAAAATTTTTTCCCGAATCGTTTCCGCAACCAATTGTCTTTCCGGCTGATCCGTCACCATATCTTCCGGATAAAACATCGGCCCTTCCGGAATCAGCGGAAATAATTCTTTACGCAAAAGATCCAGTCCATCATTTTTCTTTGCCGAAATTGGCACTACCGCATGAAAATCATACCGTTCCGTATATTTTGCAATAATTGAAAGCAGCAGGTCGCGCTTAATCCGGTCAATTTTGTTAATTGCCAATATAACCGGGCAGCCTACCTTTTTTAAATCTTCCATAATTTTCTCTTCCGTCATACCGACACGGTCCACCGGCTCAATCAAAAACAGTACCGCGTCCACATCATGCATAGCGGTTTCCGCTGATTTCACCATAAATTCGCCCAATTTTGTCGCCGGAACATGGATCCCGGGCGTATCTGTAAAAACAATTTGTATGTTATCTTCCGTTAAAATTCCCAAAACGTTGTTCCGCGTTGTCTGCGGTTTACTGGAGATAATTGCAATTTTCTCTCCGACCAACCGGTTCAGCAAGGTAGATTTTCCTACATTCGGTCTGCCAATCAGGCTGACAAACCCCGATCTGAATTCTCCCATTTTTCAATCTCCTTTCCAAACTCTGCCTTATGGCCGCCTCACCCTTTTCCCGCGAAACAGCACCGTAAATCCAAATTTAGGCAAATCCATCATCCGTCCAATCCGCGACGGCTGTTTGAGCAAACGATACAGCCACTCTAATCCCAATTTCTGAAAACGCTCCGGCGCACGTTCTGCCACTCCTGCGTACACATCCAAACTTCCGCCGATTCCCATCAAAACCTTTGTGCCCAACTCCTGCTTATGTGCCAAAATCCATTCCTCCTGCTTGGGCGCACCCAAACAAACAAATAAAATATCCGGCTGTTTTTCTTTAATATCTTTAATAATATTTTTCTCTTTTTCATCATCAAAATATCCATCACTGCAGCCGACAACACGCAAATTCGGATATTTCTCCGCAAGGCGTTCCCGCGCTTTTTCAGCAACACCGGGCTTTCCGCCAAAGAAATAAAGGCTGTAACTGCCGTCAGAAACCCGTTCAATCAATTTGCCGGACAAATCAAATCCGCCAACGCGCTCCGACAGCGGATCCTTTAAAATTTTAGAAGCATAAACCACGCCAATCCCATCCGGCGTAATCAACTCTGCACTGTTTATCGTCTGCCGAAAACCCTCATCGCGGTAAGCACGCATAATAATTTCCGAGTTTGGCGTATAAACCGCATGCGGTCCGCCTTCTTCCAAAAAATGAATCAATCGGTCTGCCGCCTCGTCCATATTTACTTTGTCCACTTTTACACCCAAAATATCAATTTTATTATCCTTTTTTATATTATTCAACTTCTTCACTCCCGGTTGTATCATTTCTTTGTGTAATATGCCCGTCCCAATCTAAAACCAGAACCTGCTCTCCTGCAATATTTTCTTTTCCCTCCGGCACAGGCGTAATCTTCTTAATCTTCATATTCTTAGTCACAGCGCGCACAGCCCCGGTCAATGACCAGTCCGCCTCAAAAACGCTTTTCACATGATCTTTATAAAAATTCACCTGGCTGACACAAATTGGCTGCTGCAAAATTACAACCGCCTCTCTGCGGCCTTCTAACACATCTTCATCCAGCCTCTCCGCAATATTTTGCGCCATCTGTATATCAAATTCGCTCATTCTGCGATACGTATCATATTCATTTACATTTGCAATCAAAAATACCATAAGCAGAAGAGAAATAACAACGCCTCTCAGTTTTTGGTTGCGAAAAATAAAATAGAACAACGGTTCCGCCATAAATGCCAGACCAACAAATGACAAAAATAAATTCCGGTACGGAAGCCATACCGTTTCCACCAAAATATTCGGTGCCAGCGGGGCTGCAAACAAAAGCGCACCGCACCAAAACAACCCCCACTGCGGCTTTTCCTTTTTTGCATTGCCGGTGCAAAAAATACCAATTAGAACGCTCACAGCTGCTGCCAAAAGTATCCATACCGCTCCCCACAAACCTTGTGCGCCTAACACGCGTAACCCTTCAAAAAAACCTTTTCCCGCGGATTGGTACAACCCCTTTGTAAAAATCCAGCCAATTTGCCAAATCGCATCCCATATCTTTGCAAACAAACCGGAGAATGTAAAGCCGGCGGCACGGCTGCCCATTGCGCCAAGCTGTGCGCCCCAAACGTAATACCCCAGCATAGCGGCAAGGCAAAAAACCGGAACCACTAAAACCCATGGTTTTCGTTTTGTTTCCCGCCGGCAGTAAAAAGCGATCAGATAGCTTCCCAAAAAACTAAAGATGGCAACCGCTTCATAAAAGCCATATGATAAAAGATGAAAAAGGATAAACAAAAGAAAGAAACCATTTTTCTTCTCTTTAAGTGCACGTACCAAAAAATACAATCCCAGCGCCGCAAAAAACAATCCAACCACAAGTCTGCTGGAAGCTGAAATCCAATATGTTCCTTCAGCGCCAATCGGCAAAAATAACGTTATGATCCAAAACAAAGGGCTAACCCGAATTTCAAGCCTCGCGAGCGTGCGTTCCAGCAAAAATACCGCTGAAAAATGCATCAAAGTAATCAGCGCCAGCGCAATTCCCATATGGTTCCACAAACTGCCCCACAAAACCGGATCTAAGAAACTTGCCAGCGGCCTGGTCGCCATCGTGCCGATTTCAAAATAAACATATCCCAAATTATGATAAAGCAGATAACCGCCATATTGGATGAAATCATCTAAAACAGGGTAATATTGAAAACCAAACAGCAAATATTTAAGAATTGTGGCTACTAGTAATAATACCGCTGTCGTTTGTTCTTTCTGCCTTGTTTCCACACAATCACCTGCCTTTATCCGCATAGTCTTTCATTTTATATTATAATATAAAAATAGCGTCCATGTCTACTAAAAAAATAAAAGAATCCAAAAAAACTATTGTCGCCGCCACTTTTTTCCTGTATAATAATAATAGGTTATATTATAATATAAATAAGGAGGTCCTTCCATGTCTTTTGAAAAAGCCACGATAGAAGTGGGAGATCCCATGGATATTAAAGAAAATAAAGTTTATGCCGTGCTTGCATATCTTTTGTTTTTCTTGCCATTAATAGCGTGCCCGCAATCACGTTTCGCACGCTACCACGCTAACCAAGGCCTGATTCTTCTCATCGCCGCCGTTGGCATTAATATTGTAACTCAGATTTTCAGTATCATACCTCTCATAGGCCTGCTCTTTCTTTTGCTTAGCTGGGCGCTTTCCATCGCTTTGCTGGTCTTTATGATTCTCGGTATGGTAAACGCTGGCAGCGGTCAGATGAAACCGCTCCCTCTTATTGGTAATTTTACTATTTTAAAATAACGCAATTAGAATAGTGTGTTTTCGGCACAGGCATATTCTTTTGCTGTAGTAAAGAAAGAATGTTTAAAGAAGGAGGGGTAGCTGCATACAATAACCGCTGTTTTTTTCAGGATTTTATAAACAGCTAAAAACAGCGGTTTTATTTGCCAGGATCTCTGAAAACAATAATAAATATATTTAACCTCCCTGAGCTAAAACGATGATTTCTATGAACTATTTTGCGTATTTTGTTCTGAATTTATGTGCTTTGCTCCATGCTGCAAATACAACTTTGAAAAAATGAAAAAAACACTTGACAAGTCATAGGTTTTATAGTAAAATGTAATTCGTCGGTCTACGGAATTCGGCGGCATGGCTCAGCTGGCTAGAGCAAACGGTTCATACCCGTTAGGTCGGTGGTTCAAGTCCACCTGCCGCTACCACCGCTTTTGCGGACTCTATTTTCCGACAGTCGGCCCATTGGTCAAGCGGTCTAAGACACCGCCCTTTCACGGCGGTAACAGGGGTTCGATTCCCCTATGGGTCACCAGAAAACGCTCCGATAAAAATCGGAGCGTTTTTCAAGAAAAACTGCACAGGAACTTTGTTTTTACAGACGCCCTGTGTTTTTATATATGAGGGTATAGCTCAGTTGGTTAGAGTACTTGCTTGACATGCAAGGGGTCGGTGGTTCAAGTCCACTTATCCTCACCAGTTTAAAACCGCTTAACCATTAGGGTTAGGCGTTTTTTAAAACTTTATAGATAACATATTTTTTAGTAGTTGACTAACAATTGACTAACATCTACATAATGTCGTGTTTTCTAAATAATGCCTACTGAATAATAGCCATTTCCGAAACAATATAAATTTCTAACAGTTTTTGAAACCATGATAAAAAAATTGTAAAAAGAACCTTACCGATTT
>CASGBM010000105.1 GCA_949299615.1 uncultured Eubacteriales bacterium
GCGCCAGCCCTTGATATGAGCGGTTTTCGTGGTACACGCCCACGAAAACCGCATATTTAAGTACAGAGGGGTTTCCCCTCTGACAACTCCCCATAATTGTGAAAAAATAGGTTTATCTACAGTCTGCAGCAGCCGGCGCTTTAGCGCCGGCTGCTGTTATTCGGAAATAAACACAGAAAACAAGACTGCCATAGGTCAATAAAAGAAAAAAGAAAGGAGAATATTCTTCAAAAGACTAGTTGTCTTTGATTTGTTTTTTCATCTCCCGGTGGGGGCAGAACTCATCAAGATGTTCCTCTCCGCAAACGCAGTAGCCCAGCTTTTCGTAAAAAGGAATGACCCTCGTCTGAGCGTCTAAATGGATTTCTTTTGCACCCAGCTGCACGATGTGGTTTTCTAATTCTTGCAGCATTTTTGCACCTATTTTTTTACTGCGGTATTCTTTGATTACCGCAACACGCCCGATCCAATAAATTCCGTCAGACAAATATGCCCGCGCAGTTGCAATGGGCGTATCATCCTCATAGGCCACGATATGCAAGGCTTGATCGTCCCATGTGTCAAATTCAACCGTAAATCCCTGCTCCTGGATAAATATATTGGTGCGTATTTCTGCCGATTCTTTCGGCAGTTTTTCTTTTATCTCAAAACGAAGCAATCCTTTCCCCTCCTGTTAATTCGAAAATAAATACAAAATTATCATATCACACGGGGTAGGAATTGTCAAAGAATTTCGCCGGAAATGCTTGATAAATGGCAGACAGTTTTGTATAATATACATTGTATCTGTATAAATATAAGTGGGTGATCACGTGAAAACCATTTTTTTAGCGCCAAATACGGTAAAAGATCAAAATTTAGAATTCACCAAACAAGTTGCGGCATTGTCAAAAGGCAGAGCACACTTGCTTTTGGATAGAAAATTTATCCATTTTCAAGTGCCTAATGTGGAATATTGTACCCAAGAGGAGGCGCTTTGCGCTGCGCACGCTGTGTTTGCGTTAGGGGGGGATGGAACGCTCCTATCCGTAGCGGGAGAGGTTCTGCATACGGGACAGCCGATTTTGGGCTTTAACCTTGGAAGACTGGGTTTTTTAGCGGAAGTGGAGCCGAAAGAAGTGGTTGCCTGTTTAGATAAGTTTTTTCAAGAGGATTATGTGGTGGAAAAGCGAATGATGCTGCGCGCGCAAATTAATGATTTAAAAAAGGGTGAGACACGCACATTTGATTCGCTAAATGATATCGTAATTTCACGAGGCGCTTCTTCGCGCCTGCTTGATTTGAATGTTTTTGTTGATGAAGAATTTGTCGACGATTTCAAAGCGGACGGCATGATTGTGGCAACGCCGACCGGCTCCACCGCCTACTCCATGTCTGCCGGCGGTCCGATTGTAGATCCTTCGGTGGACTCTATGCTGATTACGCCGATTTGCCCGCATAAATTGTATTCGCGGGCGATTGTTGTTCCGGCGGAAAAAGTTATTACGGCGTCTATGGATTCGGGAAGATACAGCGGTGCAGTGGTAGCGGCAGACGGCCGCGAGGATACGCCGTTTACTGAAAATTGCCGCTTAACAATTACTAAATCACCTTTTGTAACGAAATTGATTCGTGTCAACGGAAGCAGATTTTATAGCGTTTTGCGCCATAAGCTAACAGGAAAGGAAAACTGAAATGAAAAACAGCAGACATGCAAAAATATTGGAACTCATTACCTTGTACGATGTGGAAACGCAGGAGGATTTGGCAGAATTGCTGGCGGAAAACGGTCATAAAGTGACGCAGGCGACAGTCTGCCGAGACATTAAAGAGCTTCGTTTGGTTAAAGCGGCAAACAAGCACGGAGTGTATAAATATGTTCAGGCAGAAAGCCATGCGGGCCGAGCTGTGAACCAGCAGCAGCAAACCATTTTGACACAGTCCGTCCACCACGTGGATTATGCGCAAAACATTGTAATTATTAAAACTTTTGCAGGAATGGCGCAGGCTGCCGCTGCGGTTATCGATTCCATGGACATGAAAGAAATTATGGGCAGTGTTGCCGGTGACGATACGCTTTTGTGTATTACAAAAACAGAAAATCAGGCGATCCGTTTGACAGAAAAAATACGATCGCTGCTCTAGGGGGGGATTTTGTGTTAGAATGTATTACCATAGACAATTTTGCATTAATTGATCATGCAGAAATTGAATTTTCGAAAGGGTTTAACATTTTGACCGGAGAAACCGGAGCGGGAAAATCTCTCCTTGTCGGTTCGCTGAATATGCTTTTAGGAGAGCGAATGAGCAAAGATTGGATTCGTTATGGGGAAAAAAGGGCTGTGGTGCAGGGACTGTTTCGAATCGGTGAGCCAAAGCTGCTGCAATATTTAGAAGACAACGGCTTGGAAGCCGAAGAAGATAAAAGCCTGATCCTGTCAAGGGAAATTTCCAGTGACGGCAAGAATATCTGCCGGGTGTCCGGACGCATGGTTCCTGTGGCAAAACTGCGGGAATTAGGGCGTTGGCTCATTAATTTACATGGGCAGCATGACAATCAGGCGCTGCTGGACCGCTCGACCCATTGCGGATTTTTAGATCGATTTGCGAAAGCGAAAATCCAGCCGATTTTGACAGAATATCACAAAGAATATCAAAAGCTTGTGGAAATCAAAAAAGAGCTGTCTGGTTTGGAGATAGATGAAGCAGAAAAATTGCGCCGCATGGATTTGCTGCAGTATGAAATAAAAGAGCTGGAAACGGCGGATTTAAAGCCGGGCGAGGAGGAAGAGCTGAAAACAAAATGCAGTATTGCCAGCAATGCGAAAAAGTTACTTTCTTCAGCGGGGCAGGCGCTTGATGTATTGTATGATAACCCGGAAGGAGAGTGTGCTTACAATTTTCTGGCGTCCGCTTCGCAGCTATTGGGAAGTGCTGCGGCAATAGATCCGGCTTTTTCCGGCTCTGCGGATAATTTGGAAGAAATTCTTGCTGCTCTGGAAGAAACGGTGCGCCAAGTTCAGACCTATCTGGACGGATTTGACTGGGATGAAGCAGAAGTTGAGCTTATGCAAGAACGCTTGGATGATATTTACCGGCTAAAACGCAAATATGGCGGAAGTGTGGAAGCTGCGCTGGCGCATTTGGAGCAAATTACGAAAGAATACAATGCCATGGAGTTTATGGAGGACAGACGGAGGCAGTTGGATAAGGAAAGAGAGACTTGCCTTAAAAACGCAAAACAGCTGGCTATGCAGCTGACAGACTTGCGAAAACAGACGGCGGGAAAACTTTCTGCGCAGATCGGGGAAAGTCTGGAATTTTTAAACATGCCGGACACAACATTTGTGCCTGTGATCGAACCTGCCGAGCTGGGGGATGACGGCGCTGACAGCGTTGAATTTTTGCTGTCTGCTAACAAAGGAGAACCGCCAAAACCTCTTGCAAAAATTGTATCAGGAGGAGAATTGTCACGGATCATGCTTGCCATTGAGTCCATTCTTTTTGAAGAAGACCTGGTGGATACCTTAATTTTTGACGAAGTGGATACTGGAGTCAGTGGGCGCGCGGCACATCGCCTGGGAGAAAAGCTGTCCTCATTGTCAGAATCAAAACAGGTGATTTGCGTAACACATCTTGCGCAAGTTGCAGCGCTTGCAAACTGCCATTTTTTGATTGAAAAAAAGGAAGAGCAGGAAAAAACTCACACGGTGATTGTAAAATTGGATCAAGCAGGAAAAATACGGGAGCTTGCGCGCATTATCGGCGGGGAACACATTACGGACACAACGCTAAAGCAGGCGGAGGAGATGCTTCATGGTTGAACAATTAAAAGAACTTGCTTATGCGCTCGGAGCATGGGAAATTGGGTTTTCCCATGTCGTGCCTCCTGATGAATACAGGGAACTGGACAATGCGGTTACGGTTGTTGTAAAGCTTTCTTCCAGCGTCATAGAGGCTATTTCCGACCAGCCTACTTATTCGTATTTCCATCATTACCGAACGGTAAATGCGTTGATTGATCAAATTACCTTAAGGCTCGGCATGTATTTAGAAAAAGCGGGCGCAAGATACGTTTGCGTTCCTGCTTCACAAAGCCATGGGAGAGCATATGAAGGCTTGTTTTCACACAAAAAAGCCGCGGTGCTGTCCGGTTTAGGAAGCATTGGAAAAAATGCGCTGTTTTTATCCAGCCGATATGGCGCAAGAGTGCGCTTGGGTACGGTTCTTACGGACATGGATTTGTCAGCCGGATACCCTGAAACACTAAAAGACAGCCCATGTCAAGACTGTATGGCGTGTGTAAAAGCGTGTCCGGCAATGGCGATTTTTGGGGAAAATTTTGATCCGAACCTGCCTGGGAAAAAACTGGTGGATGCTGCTTCGTGCAGTGAATTTATGAAAAAGAAATTTCAATTGATCGGCAGGGGTTCGGTTTGCGGCATTTGTATTAGAAAATGCCCGTATTCCGGAGAAAAATGAGGAATTTTTAGTGAAATTTCATGAATTTATAAAATTTTAATAATTTTTAGGAAAAAGTAATTGCATATAAAACAAAAAAAATATATAATATATAAAAAATGGTATACTATGATATATTATAGGCTGCGGAAGAAAAAATTGGAGGGATTGTAGTGTTTAATTTTGGACAGGACGTTGGAATCGACCTGGGTACTGCGACCGTGTTGGTATATGTAAAAGGTAAGGGCGTAGTATTAAAAGAACCCTCCGTTGTTGCAATTGACACGAACACGGGGAAAGTTTTAAAAGTCGGCGCAGAAGCGCAGAGTATGATTGGCAGAACACCCGGTAATATTGTCGCGATTCGTCCTTTGCGCGATGGAGTGATTTCTGACTATGATACGACGGAAAAAATGATTCGGTATTTTTTGCGGAAAGTCTGCAAAAGCAGTTTATGTAAACCGCGCGTTATGGTTTGCGTTCCCAGCCAGGTGACCGAAGTGGAAGAACGTGCCGTCATTGATGCGGCAACGCAGGCCGGAGCAAGGAAAACCTTTATTATTGAAGAACCGATTGCGGCGGCAATCGGGGCTGGACTTGATATTGCAAAACCATATGGGAACATGATTGTTGATATTGGCGGCGGCACGGCGGATGTTGCGGTGATTTCACTGGGGGAAATTGTAGTCAGCAATTCCATTAAAATTGCAGGAGACAAATTTGACGAAGCCGTTACGAAATATATCCGCAAAAAATATAATATGATGATTGGTGACAGAACGGCAGAAGAGCTGAAAATAGAAATCGGCTGTGTGTATCCGCGTCCGGAACCGCTTACAATGGATATTAAAGGCCGTTGTTTGGTAACGGGTCTTCCAAAAATTGTGACTGTTACATCGGAGGAAATGCTGGAGGCGCTGGAAGAATGTGCTTCCCAAATTGTAGAAGCGGTTCATTACGTGTTGGAAAAAACCCCGCCGGAGCTGGTTGGTGACATTAGTACCAGTGGCATTTTGCTGACGGGCGGCGGCAGCTTGATTTATGGCTTGGATAAGCTGATTTCACGTGAGACGGGGCTTGATGTTTTTGTTGCGGAAGATGCCGTTTACTGTGTCGCAAAAGGAACGGGAATGTCCCTTGACTACATGGAACAGTTTAATCAAAACGGATACCGTAAAAATTAATTGTACCAGGAGGAAACCATGCTGACCAATTTGGAAATACAAAATATTATACCGCACCGCTATCCCTTTCTTTTAGTGGATAAAATTTTGGAAATGGAAGAAGGAAAGCGCGCAGTTGGAATTAAAAATGTGACGGCAAATGAGCCGTATTTTCAGGGACATTTTCCGGGTATGCCAATTGTCCCTGGTGTTTTAATTGTGGAATCGCTTGCGCAGGTGGGCGCCTGCGTCATCCTGTCCCAGCCGGAGTACCGGGGAAAAGTCGGCGTTTTTACAGGGATGAACAATTTTAAGTTTCGCAGACAGGTCGTACCGGGAGACACTTTGCATCTGGAAGCGGAACTGACCGCTTTTAAACGGAACATGGGAAAAGCAAATGTAACAGCAACGGTTGACGGCAAAGTGGCCGCCAGCGGGGAAATATCATTTGCCATTGTAGATAAACCGGAATAAATCATGGATTACATACAAAGGGAAAAACTCTCTGTGAAATCAGGGAGTTTTTTTCACAAATTGCATGTAAAAAAGGAGAAGCAAAATGCAGATATTTCGCAGTATAACAGAATTAGTAGGACACACCCCCTTGATAGAACTGTGCAGTATTGAGGAAACAGAAAAACTGCAGGCACGCTTGATTGCCAAGCTGGAATATATGAATCCGGCAGGCAGCGTAAAAGACCGGGTAGCAAAAAAGATGATAGAGATGGCAGAACAAAAAGGAATTTTAAAAAAGGGTTCTGTCCTAATTGAGCCAACCAGCGGAAATACCGGTATTGGGCTTGCGGCAATTGCCGCAGCAAAGGGCTATCGGCTGATTATTACGATGCCGGAGAGCATGTCGGAAGAAAGAAGAAATTTGATCCGTGCGTATGGCGCTGAACTCGTGCTGACGGATGCAAAACTTGGCATGAAGGGGGCGATTGAAAAGGCAGAAGCGCTCGCAAAGGAAATTCCAAACAGTTTGATACCAGGGCAATTTACAAACCCGTCAAATCCACAGGCTCATTGGGAAACAACAGGACCGGAAATTTGGGAAAACACGGACGGCAAAATAGATATTTTTGTAGCCGGAGTGGGGACAGGCGGCACCATTACCGGAACCGGAGAATATTTAAAATCGAAAAACTCGAATATAAAAATAGTTGCAGTAGAGCCTGCAGATTCTTCTGTGCTTTCCGGCGGTGCAGCAGGTGCGCATCAAATTCAGGGAATTGGTGCGGGTTTTGTTCCGGAAATATTAAACACGAAAATATATGATGAAGTAGCTGCGGTTACAACGCAACAGGCATTTGCCGCTGCGCGAATGTCGGCGAAACAAGAAGGAATCTTAATCGGTATATCGTCCGGAGCAGCGCTATACACGGCGATTCGCCTTGCCAAACAGCGGGAAAATCAAGGAAAAACAATTCTTGTGCTTTTGCCTGACTCCGGAGAGCGTTATTTATCTACGCCGCTGCTGGCGGAATAATGTAATTAATGACTGCTGAACAATTCTGAAACGCAGCCGCATAGCGGTTTGTAAGCGTTTCAGAATTGTTTAGGTGCAAGGTTTTTGTGCTTTTTTTGC
>CASGBM010000106.1 GCA_949299615.1 uncultured Eubacteriales bacterium
TATCTGCCCCAGCTGAAAGAAATTTGCAAAACAAAACAAGCAGCGCTTGCCGACATGACAACGCTGCATTTGGATCTGTTAAAGAGAAAACGATTTATTGACATGACAGGAAATAACGTCAATCATCCCAACGACTTTTTAAGTCGCTGGTATGCTCAGTTTATTTTAGCAATGCTAAAAGATTAAATCAAATTATGTTAATGGTATCGCAGAGGTAAATGTTCATTAATGTGTTTAGCTTTCAATGGCTGCGTATATGTTTGCGCAGCCATTGAGTTTGTCACAAAAAGCATGTCATATATTTTAATGTGATTTACACAAATTAATGAATATATTATAGGGGACAGTGCCGCGAGGGGATGTCCCCTAGGGTACGTCCCGTTTTGACGTCTGCGGCAAAACTGCGAAGCAGGGATATGTTTCTTGCAGAAAAGGAGTTGTCGGTCATTGTACCATTTTTGAAATTTCCTTTTTCAGACGAAGAATAATTCGCTTTTCCAGCCTGGATATATAGGATTGAGATATGCCAAGCAAATCTGCCACTTCTTTCTGTGTTTTTTCGTTTCCGTTTTTCAGCCCAAAACGCAGTTCCATGATGGACTGTTCCCTCCGGCTCAGTTTGTTAATTGCGCTGCGCAGCAGCTGCTTGTCAACTTCATCCTCAATTCTTCGGTAGACGTCATCGGAATCCGTTCCCAGCACATCAGAAAGCAACAGTTCATTTCCATCCCAATCTGTGTTTAACGGTTCATCAATGGAAACTTCTGTTTTGGTATTATGATTTTTGCGTAAAAACATAAGGATTTCATTTTCAATGCACCGGGAGGCATAGGTCGCAAGCTTTATATTCTTTCCGGGGTCGAAGGAATGAATCGCCTTGATGAGTCCGATGGAGCCAATGGAAATCAAATCTTCAATTAAAATTCCAGTGTTTTCAAATTTTCTTGCTACATAGACAACCAAACGCAAATTATGTTCCACCAGCTTTTTTTTCGCACTGTAATTATCCGGTGCAAGCTCTGCCAAAAGGGCAGATTCTTCTTCTGGAGTAAGAGGCGCAGGAAGCGCCTCTCCGCTGCTGATATAGTATACTTCACTATCTGAGTCCGCTTCTGTCAGCCAGTTTTTTAGCCACTGATACTGCAGCCTGGCTAAAGTAAAAACGTCTTTTAGTAAATGTGCCATCATTTTGATCCGCTCCCTTAAAATCATTTGGTAATAAAATTGTATATTGTTTCTGCGGATCCAGTTCGCGCCTGGTTACCGCAATCAGCCTGACAAAACTGCCGTTTTTACCGCGGCCGCTTGACACGTTTGCATAAAATGCCGGTAATGTCTCTTCTCCGCCAATACTGCGGCAGGAGAGACGGGTGAAGAAGTCCGGCAGCTCCTTTTCCTGGTATGGATCGCGGCAGTTTTCCGGAAACAAAGGCTGTACACAATGCCATTCCGAAAGGATGACCCCCAGCCCGCTGGCTGGATCGGAAAGAAAGTTGCCGGTATCGTAAAGACCAGTTACTTGCACATGCTTCCCGTTTCGGGATATTGTCACGCGCTGAAGATTTTTTGCCTTATTTACACTACGATGCAATACACAAAAAGCGGCATGCAGTAACCAATAGATGACAATTGAGGCCAGAATAATTTGATAAGCCGGAATGTTTAAATATAACACACCGTTTGCATATACCGCACCAAGCCGGCTGCCCAGACCGGTTGTGGCAAACAAGGCAAATCCCAGTCCGCCGAGAGCCAGCGATGACAAATAAAATACGCCGAGCCGTTTTAAAAATACAAGGAGACTTTTTGCTCCAAACGACACCAATACCATAACGGCAGACAGGAGCAGCTTGGCTGCCAAAGACGACAGAAAAGACAGTGGAATAAAAAAGGCCACCGCTGCATACATTGCTCCTAAGAAGGAGGAAAGCGCCATGCGAAAAAACCGCGGCCGCAGGCAGAGAAGCAGTGCTGTTATCGCCAGAAGCAAATAGTCCATGACCCAATTTACCAGAAAAAGCACGTCGACATAAACGGTAATCGGCATGTTGCCAAGCCCTCCCTTTCGGCATTAAATTTCTAAGTTCATTATACCGCTTGCAAGGATCAAAACTTGTCATTTTGGCGTGTCGAATGGAAAAAATTAACCGACAATTTTTTCGAGGAATATTTTGGAATTTTCTTATGGAAATGAATTGAATTATAATTGCGGGTATGATATAATACCACTATATTTATGCATGTTTGTCCTTGCAAAAAACAGATGAAATGATATAATTTTTTACTGCAAACATATGGAAAGGGGAACAGAAAATGATACGATACTCCATTGTAGTCCCGGTGTTTAATGAAGAACTGGTTGTAGAGGAAAGCTATAAACGTTTAAAACAGGTGATGGACTCCACAAAAGAGCCCTATGAACTAATTTTTGTCAATGACGGAAGCCGGGATAAAACGCCGGAAATCGTATCCGGTTTGTGTAAAATGGACCCTCATGTTAAGCTAATTAATTTTTCACGCAATTTTGGGCACCAGACAGCGATTACCGCAGGCATGGACTACTCAAGCGGACAGGCTGTAGTGGTAATCGACGCGGATTTGCAGGATCCGCCGGAAGTGATTTTAGAAATGATTGCAAAGTGGAAAGAGGGCTATGACGTTGTTTACGGTCAGCGGCTCAAACGAAAAGGGGAAACTTTTTTTAAAAAAATTACGGCAAAAATGTTTTACCGTTTGCTGGCGAGCATGACAAGCGTGGATATCCCGGTGGACACGGGAGATTTTCGCCTGATTGACCGCAAGGTCTGCGACGTGATGTCGTCTCTGACGGAAAAAAACCGCTATGTGCGCGGGCTGGTCAGCTGGGTCGGCTTTCAACAGACGGCAGTCACTTATGTCCGGGATGAGCGGTTTGCGGGAGAAACCAAATATCCGCTGAAAAAAATGCTGAAATTTGCAATGGACGGAATTACCACATTTTCCTACAAACCTTTGAAAATTTCAACCTATATCGGTTTTTTGGTTGCTGTTTTAAGTTTCATTTATTTAATTGTCGTCATTTGCCTGCGGCTGTTTACGGACGTTACCGTGACAGGGTGGGCATCGACGCTTGCTGTGTCTTTGATCTTCAACGGCGTCATATTAATGATGCTGGGAATTATCGGAGAGTATATCGGACGGATTTATGACGAAACAAAAAACCGGCCGCTCTACATCATACGGGAACGGATCGGTTTTAATCAGGATGAGCAGGATAAGGGAGAGAAAAATGAAAGCAAATAAACCAGGGAAAAAAGATTTGATCCAAATTGTAAAATTTGGCTTAATCGGAATTGTAAATACGGCACTCGATTATTTCTTATTTTTTGTTTTTTTCAGCTTAATTCATTTGGATAAAAACCTGGCGCAGGTTTTGGCAACAGCGCTGGCGATGACAAACAGCTATTTCTTTAACCGATACTGGACCTTTGGGAAAAAGGGAAAAGTTAAAGTCAATGAAATGTGGAAATTCATCGTGGTTAACCTGGTTTCCATGGGAGTGACCATCCTTTGCCTGAATTTGTTTTACGATGTGCTCCATCTGGAGCGGCTTGCCAATGCGGTATTTGCCTGGATCGGCTTGGGACTGCGCCTGGCAGGCGATAGTGCAGTGCTGTTTTGCAAACTGGTTGCAATCCCGTTTTCTCTGGCGGTGAACTTTTTGGGAAACCGTCTGTGGGTATTTCGGAAAAAAACAACAGAAGAGGAGCAGAAAGCGTCATGAAAATGATTCCGGTCAGCACCGTTGTGGAAGCGGTGCGCAAAATGTGTATGGAGGCAAATTATTTTTTGTGTGACGATGTGCGTGCGGCAATTGAATGTGCCAGAGGCAGGGAATCCTCGCCAATCGGACGGGACATTTTAAAAGATTTGATAAAAAACGCCGATGTGGCAAAAGAAGAAGAAATTCCAATCTGTCAGGATACGGGAATGGCTGTGTTTTTCGTCCGATTGGGACAGGAGGTTCAAATAGAGGGCGGATTGCTGACGGATGCGATCAACGAAGGGGTTCGGCGCGGTTATTCAGACGGCTATTTGCGCAAGTCCGTTTTGTCGGATCCGATCCGCAGAGAAAATACCGGAGACAATACGCCGGCGGTGATTCACTATGAAATGATACAAGGCGACCGGCTGGAAATTACCTTTGCGCCCAAGGGTTTTGGAAGCGAAAACATGAGCGCGCTCAAAATGCTCAAGCCTTCGGACGGTTTAGAAGGGGTCAAGCAGTTTGTGTTGGACACAGTTCGGGCGGCGGGGTCGAACCCATGCCCGCCGATCGTTGTCGGTGTGGGAATCGGCGGCACCATGGAAAAGTGTGCCTGCCTGGCAAAATATGCGCTGACGCGGAACCTGGGAGAGAAGAACCCGGATCCGTTTTATGCGCAGATAGAAGAGGAACTGCTGGCAAAAATCAATGCCTTAGGCATTGGTCCGCAAGGTTTTGGCGGGGACACAACGGCGCTTGCTGTCCACGTGGAAACGTTTGCCACCCACATTGCCGGTCTTCCTTGCGCCGTGAATATCAATTGTCATGTCACGCGCCACAAAAAAGTGGTGTTATAAGCAAAATCTTATTGAAAATTTTTCCAAAAAATGTGTTATGTAAACCTAGAGTAGTAACAGAGAATTTGTTATAAAAACGGTTTTGTTATCAAATTGCAATAAAAGTTCCGATTTTAGGGCATATTTAGGGTGAAAACTGTGGATAACTTTGTTAATAATGTGGATAACTGTTTTTTTGTTCTGGTTATTTGCTCACTTATGTAAATTTTAAAACAGAGGAAGGTAAAATAAAGTTAAGAAAATAATAGTTGGAAGACTTGAATCTTGCCGGAAAAAATTATATAATAAATATAATTCTTGTTTGGATAAATCATAGCTACATAGGGAGGTTGTCATGGCACCGAAATTTAAACGAATTCTCCTGAAATTGAGCGGAGAAGCGCTGGCAGGGGGAAAAGGATTTGGATTGGATGAAGATACGCTGGCGGATATATCCCGCGTGATCCGGCAGGCGTGCGGTATGGGTGTTGAGATTGCGGTGGTCGTCGGAGGCGGAAATTTTTGGCGCGGCCGTACGGGAAAGGACATGGACAGAACCAGAGCCGACCATATGGGCATGCTGGCCACGGTAATCAATTCTCTGGCACTGCAGAGTGCGCTGGAGGCAGCCGGTGTGGAAACCCGCGTGCAGACGGCGATCGATATGCGGCAGATTGCAGAGCCGTATATCCGCGGGAAAGCAATCAGCCATTTGGCAAAAGGAAGGGTAGTTATTTTTGGCTGCGGAACGGGCAATCCGTTTTTTTCAACGGATACGGCGGCGGCGCTGCGCGCGGCTGAGATAGATGCGGAAGCTATTTTGCTGGCAAAAAAAGTGGATGGCGTGTATGATTGCGACCCCAATTTGAACCCCCAGGCGAAAAAATTTGATGAGCTCAAATATATCGAAGTTTTAAACAAAGGACTGGGAGTAATGGACTCTACAGCAACTTCCCTTTGTATGGATAACAATATCCCGATTTTGGTCTTTGGACTGGATGATCCGATGAACATTATCCGGGTGCTAAACGGAGAAAAAATTGGAACAACAGTATCAAATTAAAAGAAAGGCGGCGAAAAATATGTACGAAGAAATAAAAACAAAAATGGATAAAGCGATTGCATCGCTGGAGGCTGATTATGCGGCGGTTCGTGCCGGAAGAGCTAATCCTGCGATTTTAGACAAAGTTACGGTAGATTATTACGGGGTCGCTACCCCGGTAGGGCAGGTGGGAACAATATCTGTCCCGGATGCAAGAACGCTGATGATTCAGCCGTGGGACGCGGGAATTCTGCATGAGATTGAAAAAGCTATTGTGGCGGCAGATATTGGTATTTCTCCGAATAACGACGGGAAGGCGATTCGTCTGAACTTTCCGCCGCTGACAGAGGAGCGCAGAAAGGAACTTGCCAAAACCATATCCAAGCGCGCAGAGGAAGGCAAAGTGGTCATCCGCGGAATTCGCCGCGACGCAATTGATAAATTTAAGTCGCAGAAAAAGCAGGGAGAAATAACGGAGGATGACTTAAAAGAGTGCGAAAAAGACGTGCAGGATATTACAGATAAATATATTAAAGATGTCGACGCGATTGCGGCAAAAAAAGAAAAAGAGATTATGGAAGTGTAAGACAAGTTTACGCCGGAGAAAAGGGACGCCGTTCTGGCGCCCCTTTCAAGCGTTATTGGGGGGATTGCTATTTTTAAAATTTGGGGAGCCAAGCGTGCGGTAAAGTCGCTGCAAAAAGAAATTGACAAAGAAAACCTTCCAAAACATGTTGGTATTATTATGGATGGAAACGGCCGGTGGGCAAAAAAACGCGGATTGCCTCGCAGTGCGGGACACAGGGCAGGGGCGCAGAATTTAAAAACCATTTCGGAATTTGCAGGAGAACTCGGAATAAAATATATTACAGCCTACGCATTTTCCACGGAAAACTGGAAACGGCCGAAAGAAGAGGTTGACGCGCTGATGGCGTTGCTTCTTGATTATTTGCGAGATAAAGAGCAGTTGGCAGGAAAAAATGTTACCATCCGTGTCATCGGAGACCGAAGCGCTTTGAGCGATGAAATTAACCGGGAAATTGATAACATTGAAGAATATACGAAAGACAGGGACGGCATGGTGATGTACCTTGCCATTAATTACGGCGGACGTCAGGAGATTGCGCGGGCTGTGCGCAGGCTTGCTAAGCAGGCAGCGCAAGGCGATGTGCGGCCGGAGGAAATTACGGAAGAAATGATTTCAGAAAATATTTATACGCCGGACGTTCCAGAGGCAGATTTAATTATCCGCCCCAGCGGCGAGCTTCGTCTGAGCAATTTTTTGCTGTGGCAGTCGGCGTACAGCGAGTTTTGGTTTTCGGACATTCATTGGCCGGATTTTACAACCAAAGATTTTACTCGGGCAATTCTTGATTATCAGAATAGAAACAGGCGGTTTGGCGGAGTATAATCTCGCTGTGATGTCTCCCGTCTCTTAGGTGGCGGATACCGCTTAAATAATGTCTACTGAACAAATGGTTTTGCGAAACCATTTGTGTGAAATTTACAATTTCACACCTAAAAACAGCATTAAAATGCTATTTTTAGGTT
>CASGBM010000107.1 GCA_949299615.1 uncultured Eubacteriales bacterium
ACTTCTGTTATGCCGTCTGCATAATCGGCACTTGAAACTTGATACCATTCATTGCCGTCAGCGTCTTTTATGACAGAGTGCGGACCGTCCGGTTCACCATAGTTTGCGCTATTAAACAAAAGCGAGCTTTCGCCCGGTGTTGTTGCTTCCATAACGCCTTCATCAGCCGTTCTGAGTATGGTGCCTTCCGCAGCATCGGGGAATGTTGTTGCCACCTGTGCCGCCTCAGACGGATCACCGTTAAATTCAGGAGCCTCATAAAATGCGTTTGCTCCAGTACCCGCAGCCATCTGATACCACTGGCTTCCGTCGGATGCATTGACGATGCTGTGCGGCGTCTCTGGTTTTTCATACTGAGCGGCGCTGTACATTTCCAGGTTAGCTTCGTTTCCGTCTGAACCGGTGGTTGTTGTAGATATCTGTCCGCCTGTTATCTGAGTACCTGATAAACGACGACCACTCAAATGCGGCATAAAGTTTTCAAGACTGCGGTCTGCAATATCTCCGGCAATACTTCCTGAAACGTTTGGTGCTTTTGATGCTACGGACGCGATAGAATCACCAGTCAGTTTCGCACCGTTTCGTGCGGCAATGCCTCCAAAAGCGCGGCCCACAAAACCAGCTGTGCCGCCGGCGCCCATAGGACTTCCGCCGCTGACAACAGCGTCACGGACATAGCTATTTCCCTTGAATTTATTCACAAAGCCTGCAGCAAAACCAGCTCCTGCCGTTCCTGCGCCTGAAGTAGCGCTGCCGCCCCTAAACACATTGCCTGCACTTTTAACGCCTCCGCTGACTCCGCCCAGAACACGCGCTGCCATAAGCAATTCCATACCCATACTGCTGCCTGTCTGTGCTACATTGAGTCCCATAGAGGCAAGGTAGCTGTCAAATTTCTGTGCCGTCTTTAAAAACGCAAGGGCACAGAACATCCATAGAAATATATTGCCCTGACCGGTTGACAGTGCGCCGCCGTTGCCAATGTATTGTCCTACTGAACTGTTAAATGCCCGCAGAAACCACACATTCATCACCAGCAATAGCAGCTGAGAGCCTACCATCCGGCACCACGATTTGAATACACTTCCTGTTGTTTTTGATGCTCCCATCGCATATGCCAGAGGGGAAGTATAGCAAAGAACACCAACCACAATATATCGTTCAACAGTTTCAAGTAAAAGCTTAAAATAGTTCCAGCCTAACGCAATTTCCAAAATCACCAAAAGCAATAGACCAACTACTGTTGCAACGGAAACTATGGTTGTTAGTCCGTTGGTCAACGCTTGTTCCACTCCGGCAAATGTGAAATCTTCTGAAGACATCGTAATATCCATGAGCGCCGTATAAGGAGCTCTTGCAATGTCGAGCGTCAGCAGGAATATTGGCTTTGCATATCCTATCAACAACGCAAACAAAGAGCTTCTTGCAAGCAGTGACAAAGGGTTCTCTGCTTCTGTTATGGGTCCGCCGAACACACGAAACAATTGCCATATCGTAATCAAAAACAACAACGCCCATGCCATATATTGCATGACAGTAAACGCTTTTGCAACAAAAGGGAAGTATTCTTCCATTGCTGTCATGTCTGTGCCAAGTGCGTTCAAAAACAGGCCTGACACAGCGTCCATCAGCTGGGATACGATACTGCTGATCCATGTGACGATCCCTTCAAAAATCCAGTCAAGCAAATTTCATCACCTCCGTCCTGCCTGACCGCTTGTTCTCAGCCTGTGTAGTTTCCGCCAGAAATCAACGGCTGTAAGTATGCAACCACAAAGCCGAGCGAGTTCAAAACAAGCCAAGTGATTACAATTCGCTTAAGCCAACTGGTAGCTTCATCAACAGCTCGCTGGTTTCTTGATACCATTCTGACAACCAGTGCAATTGCGGCAACTGTAACTGCGACAATGGTGCTTATGGCGACTATTTCGCCGTAAACATCCTTCATGATCGTCGAAAACCTGTCCCAAATCGTGTCTGCCATAACAGGCTGAACAGAAATGAGTGCGGCAGATACCATGCTGACCAATGACCAGTATACAGTTTGAAGCTTGCCGCTTTTACCCAATTGTTTGACCATGCCCAAAAACCTCCTTCTGTAATTTCGGCAATAAAAAATACCGTTTCAAAGCGCTAAGCTGCTTCAAAAACGGCATCCCTATTGTCCGATCCCATTTGGGGACGATACCAGTATACCACAGTTTCAATTGCTTGTCATCGGCGCGGCTGTGCCAATTTTGTGCCAATTTATTTACCACCGTTCTCAGTTCAATCCCTCCAGCAATGTCAGCATTTCAAGCCAAAAATCCACATCGGCTGCCGGTGAAGCCCAGAGCCGGATGGATAAGATTGTGATTGCTTGTTCCCGAAGCCGGTAATAATGGCGCGGCGACAGATCCAAGCGGTAGAGCAGATCCGTTAAACTCAGCTTTTCAGGCGTTATGTAGGTCTGATAAATCAGATTATACAGTCTTTCGCCATCAGACGGCTTTTTCTTCAGAACGGTCAGAGCCTCATTCACACGGTCAAGCAATATTCTTGACTTTTGGATACCTGCAATTCTGCTTTCAAGCTTTTTGTTATTCAACGACGTTTCGATATCAATCCGGTCAATCAACTCATCCAATCCCTCAAAAGGCTCGTCCAGCTCCTCGGCAATCGAATCGGGGAAACATTCCAGCATCCATGCGATGGTTCTGTAGTTTTTCAAGAGCATAAGCGTGTTATGGTATGTGTTTTTCTTTTTTTCCTGCTGCGCTATGCGTATCTTTTCATCGTCAATCTTCTGATCTCCCAATATGCCTCGTCTGGTCAAAAGCCCAATAAATGCCTCTGAATGTGCGATAATGCGATCCTCTTCCTGTTTATACATCGCTTTTTTGTTCTGTTTACTGCTCATATATAAAAATCTCCTTTGCTATTTTTGTTATATCCACAGGCATACATGGCCCACGGATATGATTTTTTTTAATTTCCGCAATTGGGGTATTATAATAACCCTTGCAGTCATAGTTATAATTCTTACAATTCCAACACTGAGAAAAATACGCGCGTATTATAGGGGAGAAAAGTGCAACGCGATTTTCTTCTGCATTTGATAAGATAGAGGAGATCACTTTTTTGCTATACCAGGCGATTAACCTGTTGATATACGCATGATCGGACTCCTCTTTTTTTATTCCTTTTGCGCAAATGCGTATTTCATTCAAAATACGCACAATTTTATCCTGCGTGGGCAAGACAGTCTCTGCTTGTGTCGGATATATTTTATTAAAAACCAGACAACCGTAAGAACCGGGGAGACGGTACAGAGCAAAGACATTCCCGTATTTCTTAAAAAATCTCCATACCTTTGTCTTTTCCCAACCCCAACGGTTACCGAGGGTTTCCAGAGTTAATGCGGCACCATAATCGTCATACTGAATCGTCGGCGCCAAAAAAGAAAACGCATTGCGTTGTTCTGCAAATACCGTGTGGCACCACAAATCAAGCCATGCGTCTGATTCTTCAAATATATAATTGTTATCTGCAAGCCGCTGCGTTATGTTCCGTGGTAGGCAAAGGAAACCGTAATCATTTGAAGCATACACATTTCCATCCATGCATTCTTCTCCGGAGCATTCAACAACCCAGTCGGTTATGAGATAAGTTAGCTTTTTTGTATGCGGATCCAGCTCGTACTTTATATATCCGAGCCTTGACAGCGTATCCATCATTTCTAATGCCTGTTTTCGCGTTCTAACGCCTAAAATGCTTTTTAGACCAACGATACCGCCAGACCACATACCGGGCGTTACAGGATTACTGTAACCGCAATAAGAGGCTGTTCCTTTACGAAATGCTGCACGGGATGCAAGACGAGCCCAAGAGCCCATTACCCCCTTGCCCTGAGGAAGATGGGAACGCATTAGCTTTACCCATTGATATTTCAGCAAGCATTTCATCTTGGCAGCCTCCTTTTCAATTTAAGCATAAAAATAGAGCAACCTTTCTATGGGTTGCTCTACCAAAGAAATGTATTCAATTAACAACAAGAAATGATTGATCTACCGGTTCTGAAAATGCAGCAAATGTAACCGTTGATTCCAAAGCATTTCTTGCAATTATGCCCATTTTTTCAGTAACATGCGTATAGTACCGCAGAGTAAATTCCAGCTTTGAATGTCCAAGCATTTCTTGAACATATCTGGGATTCACACCGCTTTCCGCCAGAATTGTGGCATATGTATGTCGCAAATTATGGAATTTAAAGGGAATGTTCAAGTCCTTTTTAAAAACCCGCGACATAAATTTAATGCTATTAGTTGATAGCATATCACCATTTCGTTTTATATTGATGAAATCAGGTATTTCAAGTAATGTTTCTTTATTCTTTATCAATCTGTCCGTTACAAAATTTCTTTTATAGCCATCGCCATATAATAATCGGTTTTGCTCGTGCTGCTCTTTTAAGGAAGAGAGGAATGTACAAAAGCTATCAGTAATATTAACGCTTCTATAAGCATTTAACGTTTTTAGGGGACAGAAACACCATTTTCTGTCTTGGAATAATAGCTGTTTGCATACCTTTATTTTTTTCTTTTCAAAATCGACGTCCGACCATTGAAGGGCGAAAACTTCGCTTTCTCTAAGCCCTGTATTCAACGCAATGTAATATGATACAATCAAATTTGTTCCATGCAACCTTTTCTCCATTGCGTCACGTTCTTCTTGGGTGTATGTTTTAATTTCGCCGATATGCCTTGGATCGGGAGGAGGAGTGACTTCACAGAAAATATCTTTTTTCATATATTTTCTCTTATACGCATATCCAAATATGACCTTCAAAGTTTTATATAAACCCTTCACATACTCCTCACTTAGATAAGTTCTCTTCTCATTGAGAAAATCTTCTATCATATTGCGGCTGATTTGATACATATAATATGACCCAAATCTTTCGGCATAATGGTTTCTGTAAAGCGAATTGTAGCGTTTTATTGTTGCATACGCCCGAGTGGCTGGCGCTTCCGTCTCCATAAATTCTGAAAACACCTGTGAAAAAGTGATTTTTTGATTCTCTACATAATCACCCGTATTGTTGATTTGATATAAGGCATCTGCAAGCGCTTTATCAGCTTCTCTCTTGGTCTTATAGCCGCCTTTTTCAATTTGAGCCCTTTGATCTGAATTTTTTCCAAGATCAATACGGTATGACCATGTTTTTCCTCGTTTTCTGACACTGCCTTTCATAATAAGCCCTCCTTTTAAAGCAGATGATAATTAAATTATACCAGTAGCAGCATCAGAATCTTAATTTTGCATATCAAAAATCGCTCAAAAATTTTTGCCCACAAAAAAATCAACTTCGAGGCCCGAAAAACCGCATAACCATGCGGGTTTCCGGCGTTTTTGTGGGCAAATTGATTTTTTGGCTCTATTTTTTGCGATTTGCCCACAATTTGCCCACATAAAACCGAGATACGTTTAGATACAGAAAAACACGATTAACTAAGATTAGTTAATCGTGTTTCGTGACCAAACCTCTGAAAGTGGCTTGTTTACTGGGTTTTCAAGAGTATCTATTTGTATTTAATCGTATTTACGATTATCCAAAATATCTCTTCAAAAGACCCTCAAAGCCTTTTCCGTGTCTTGCCTCATCCTTTGCCATTTCATGAACAGTGTCATGGATCGCGTCATAGCCAAGCTCCTTAGCTCTTTTTGCAAGCTCGAATTTGCCTGCGGTTGCGCCGCATTCAGCTTCGGTGCGGAGCTCTAAGTTCTTCTTTGTAGACTCGGTTACAACCTCGCCCAAAAGCTCTGCAAATTTTGCCGCATGTTCAGCTTCTTCTAAAGCAGCTCTTAAGTAAAATTCACCGATCTCGGGATAGCCTTCCCTGATAGCCTGACGGCTCATAGCAATATACATACCAACTTCGGTACACTCGCCCTCAAAGTTTGCTTTGAGGCCTTCATAAACATCATCTTCAATTTTGCCTTTTGCGCCTACACCGATTACATGCTCGCAGGCAAAGGTAAGTTTACCCTCTTCCATCAGTTTAAATCTTTCGCCGGGAACACCGCACTGAGGACATTTTTCGGGAGGATTTTCCCCCTCATAAACATAGCCGCATACCGGACATACATACTTTTTCATAAATCTTACCTCCATTTTTTTATTTTTATTTTTTATTTTAATTTTTCATTTTTTGCACATTCAGGACAAAGTCCGTAGAACATAAGACTGTGCCCTTCTATTATTCCGCCGTAGCTGTTTTTAAAAAAGCTGTCGATTTCCTCTTCCATACCGGCCGGAATATCGTCAATCCTGCCGCATAGGCGGCACACCGCATGATAATGGGGTGACATATCGCCGTCAAAATGCGCGCCCGCGCTCCCCCCGTCTATTCTTAAAAGCACCTTTTCCTCAGTTAGAGCCGCAAGATTGCGGTAGACGGTCGCAAGACTTATCCCGGGCACGGACTTTCGCACCCGCTCATATATAGTAAAGGCATCGGGGTGGTCGTGGGCGGATTTTAAGACTTTTAATATCTCGTCCCGCTGCCGGCTTCCTTTACGAACGCCCATGTGTATCACCTCAAATCAATAATGATTCTCATTACTGATTTAAATATAGCACAGTTTTTTTCTGTTGTCAAGTATTTTTTTAAAAATTTTTAGTTTTATTAAGCCGGCTGTATTTATGGAAAGAATATTTTATATAAAATAAACCGTGCTGAAAGCATCAGCACGGTTTATTTACCACTCGGGTATATATGCGATCGTACGAAGTCTCTAAAACGTACGCCAAAATAAAGTCCTCACAAAACTTACTTTGTAAGAATCTATTTCCGCCTTGCTGAAGATAAACTGCAACGCGGCCTGCTTACTTATTTCATTCTTCGCGTATAAAGAGGGTACCCAAAAGCACATATCGTGTGCTTTTGGGAAGAGGCGGAGCCCGGCGTAAATTTTAGTTTTGCGTTTTACGCAAAACTAAACTAAATAGCTGATGCTCCGCCGATGGTTCCGTCTTCCAGCGATATTTTTTCAGGTATACTTATCAGCGATATTTCTATACAGTTATTATCTATTACTACTGAGTCA
>CASGBM010000108.1:0-6995 GCA_949299615.1 uncultured Eubacteriales bacterium
AGTCAATCAATGTCGTGAACCTAAAAATAGCATTTTAATGCTGTTTTTAGGTGTGAAATTGTAAATTTCACACAAATGGTTTCGCAAAACCATTTGTTCTGTAGACATTAATTACAAAAAACAAGCAAACCATGTTATAAAAATTTGCTTGTTTTTTGTATCAAATATGCACTTCAACCATTTACAACATTTTTAATAATTCTTTTATCGTCAAAACTTTGATCCCAAGGCTGTTTGCCTTCTCTAATTTACTTCCTGCGTCTTCCCCCGCAATCACAAAATCCGTATTTTTGGATACGCTGCCGGTGACCTTGCCGCCGTTTTTTTCCACCAATGCTGTCGCCTCGGCACGCGACATTTCTTCAAACCGGCCTGTTATTACTATTTTTTTCCCGGCAAGCAGATTCGTCTCTCCTTCCTGCGCTTGGTACTGCATATTGACTCCTGCCGCAGAAAGGCGTTTGATCATTTCCATATTTTTTTCATCTTGAAAAAAATCATATACATTTTGCGCTGTTTTTTCACCAATATCATGAATGTTTGCCATTTCAGAAACACCCGCATTCATAATAGCTTCAAGCGATCCAAACTGTTTCGCCAAAAGTTTTGAGGATCTCTGCCCATTTAAACGGATTCCAAACGCGAACAGAAGCCGCGAAAGATCTCTTTCTTTTGTTTTTTCAATTGCTTCTATTAAATTTTGTGCAGATTTTTCTCCCATTTTTTCTAAGCCTGCAATCTTTTCTTTTTCCAAAAAATATAAATCTGCCGGAGACGCAATCAGCTTTTGATCAATCATCTGTTGAATTAAAGCGGGACCCAAGCCTTCAATATCCATGGCATCCCGGGATGCAAAATGAATAATTGAGCGGGAAAGCTGCGCGGGGCAGTTGCTTCCAATACAACGGTATGCTGCTTCTCCATCCGCGCGTATCACCTGCGAGCCGCATTCCGGACAAACTTTCGGCATTTCAAAATCTTTTTCGTTTCCTGTTCGGTCTTCTTTTACCACTTCCACAATTTCCGGAATAATATCTCCAGCCTTGCGCACCTTGACCGTGTCTCCGATTTTGATCTCTTTTTCCCGAATATAATCCATATTATGAAGCGTAACGCGGCTGACCGTAGATCCTGCCACACGCACCGGCTCGAGCACGGCATTCGGCGTAATCACGCCCGTTCTGCCAACTTGAACAATAATATCCCGTATTTTGGTTTTTTTGGTCTCTGCCGGAAATTTATAGGCTTCTGCCCAACGCGGAAATTTGGAGGTTGACCCTAATATTTCCCGTTGATCCAAACGGTTAATTTTAATCACTGCCCCGTCTATTTCAAACGGCAGCTGATAACGTTCTTCACCAATTTCCAAAACGCGAGCAAAAGCACTTTCCACATCGGTATATGCTTTTTTCTGCGGAATCACTTTAAACCCCTGTTCTTTTAAATAGGAAAGCCCTTCCGTGTGAGTTGTAATTACCTTTCCCTCTATTTTTTGAATGTTAAAAACAAAAATATCCAATTTGCGTTCTCTGGAAATCGCAGGGTTTAACTGGCGCAGGCTGCCGGCCGCCGCATTGCGCGGATTGGCAAACAACGGTTCTTCATTTTTCTCACGCTGCGCATTGAGCTGCTCAAATGTACTTTTCCCCATGTAAACCTCGCCGCGCACCTCAAGAAATGGAAGCGGTTCTTTCAGTTGCAATGGAATTGCCGGGATACCTCTCAAATTTTGCGTCACATCTTCTCCCGTCACACCATCCCCTCTGGTAGACCCCCGCACAAAGACACCGTCGCGGTATTCTAACGAAACGGACAAACCATCGATTTTATGTTCCACTGCATATTCATAATTTCCTTTTCCCAATACACCGCTGACTCTTTCGTCAAAATCCAAAACATCCTGTTTATTAAAAGAATCATGCAGGCTCTGCATCGGTACTTCATGAACCACAGGGGCAAATCCTTCTAAAATTTCCCCGCCAATACGCGATGTCGGAGATGCCGGATCTTTTTGTTCCGGATATTTCTTTTCCAATTCCTCCAGTTCATGTAGCAGACGGTCATAATCATAGTCTGATATTTCCGGCTGATCCTCCACATAATATTTATGCGCATGATAATTTAAAAACTTCGTCAGCTCTTTCATCCGCTCTATGCTCATTGTAAGTTCCCCCGCTCCTGCCTTTGCATATTTTAGTCTTCCTGAAGATAGACAAGCGGCATGCGGCGTTTGTGTTCGGTTCTCTCATGCATCCGCTTAATTTTTTCCTCGCAAGTTTTGTCTTCCGTCATGCCGCTTAAAACCACATCTTCAATTTGCCGGTATGTCACGCCCATTTCCCGTTCGTCTGTCTGCCCTTCAAACAAGCCGGCAGAAGGCGCTTTTTTTATAATATTCTCCGGCGCATTTAAGTACGCCAAAAATTCATAAATTTCCGTTACCGTCAAATCAGAAATAGGGTTAATGTCATATGCACCATCGCCCCATTTGGTGAAATATCCCACATATGCCTCGCAGCGGTTTCCGGTTCCCACAACTAAGCTGTTGCGGCTTTGCGCGATGGTATAAAGCGCCGTCATACGGAGTCGCGGCGCAATATTGCTTTTTGCCGCATCGGTTGCCGGAAAAGCCTGCTCTACCTGCTGAATAAGTTCGGATTTTACAGAAGATAAATCTACCGTAACCGTTTCAATGCCAAACTGCTCCGCCAATTTTTTCCCATCTTCCATGTCCTCGCCGAAATTGCGGCTGGATTGGCAAGGCATAATGACGCCCAACACGTTTTCACAGGCTTTTTTACATAAAATTCCGACCAGCGCGCTGTCTTTGCCGCCGCTGTTGCCAAAAACAACGCCGTCAGCCCGGGCGTTTTGTATGGCGCTGCGGATAAACGCGACTCTTTTTTCGGTTTCCCTTTTATAATCTCTCATATACCGGCTCCTCCCCGACGTTTTTCTTTATTTTATCCAAAACAGCAAATATAATCCATCTCTTACTGCAAACCAAAATGGACCAGGCAATAGTCAGGGTTCCATTCGCTGCAACCCCAGTTGCCCCAAATGGTTTCATCCTGAAAGAACGTGGCCGGCGACACGCAGTAGCTTTCCCCTTCTTCTAAATGGTGCGGTCCTAAAAGGTTTCTCAAACTGCCGTAAAGCGTAAGTTCAACCAAATTCTTTCCGGCTTTTAAGTATGGACTCAAATCCAGTTCATACGGACGCCATAAAATGATCCCCGCATCTTTGCCGTTAACACGCACCTTTACAACATTGACATTCTTTTTATGAAAACGGATACCATACTGTGTATCCGAAAGTTCAAACTCTTTTTCAAGCGTCATTACTCCTGCAAAAAACGGGTAGCCCTGCTGTTCGATATTTGCCAGCATTACCTCTTTGTTTGGCTCTGCAAGAGAAAAACATTCCTTCGTGCGCACGGCTTCTCTTTCCAGTGCCGTAAAGGAACCGCACGATACGCTGAATTGACCAATGAGATAAATGCACTCAATTTCCATGTCATAAGTCAGCTTGTTCTTCTCACTCTCAAACACTTTAGACTTTTCTATATTTTCGTAGATCTGCTTGCTTTGAGCAAACGCCACTTCCAGCCTTATCTGATTGTTTCCCGTACGCAAGCTTCCTTCTAAGTCCAACTTGCGCATAGATGGGTCTAGATAAGTTCCTTTATCTATTTTTGATAATGTTTTTCCATTGACAGAGATTGTAAATATTTCCGGAGTCTCACAGACTAAGTATGCCTCCTTTGGCACAGTTTCTACTTTTACTGAAAATTCCATTACAATAGTAACCGGTCTGCCTAAATCACATGCTCGCCCCTGAATATTATTTACATGCCCATGCTTTTCGATCAGCTCACCATCAAACCAATAGTCACAATAATCCAGGGTCAAGGCATTGAAATCACTGTCGTCTCTTATTTTCCATTTTCCATCCAAAGCAAGCACCTTGCGAGTTGTTTGTGATTGTGTCTGTGCCTTTTCATGCTTTCTGTCATCAAACACAATCAGGCTTCCCATGGGCGGAAAAACGTACTGTCCGTCAAACGGTTTTAATTCACCGCTTAAAATCTCCAGCATCTGTGTCCCTTTCGATATAGCCGTCTTTTGCTCTTCTTTTGTTCCGTTTACAAAATAATACATATCAAAATCCGGGAAAATACGGCGTGTACACGTAATATTCGGATTATCTACAAGCCGATTGGTTTCCGCTTCTTCCGGCGTAATTACCGTTCCGCCCGCCAAGCGAAATTCCTCCAGCAGTTTTTCTGTCGATTCAAATAAAATTTCATGCGGCGGCAAAACAACCGTGCTGTAGCGCTGCTTGCCAAGCACCAGTTTCCCATCTTCCACATAAGCGCGTTCTTCCATCATAATTTCATCGCCGAGATCAAAGAAAATATGCTTCTCTTCCAAAGTTTTTACGGCATTTGACAGTGCCGCATCATAACTCTCCAGACCTTGATTGGCTCCGTTATCAAACAGCACCCAGGCTGTGGACTGAGGATGAATGAGCAGCGTGTCAAAATTGGTTTCCCCTTCGCTTAAAAGCATGCCAACCCGGCTCATAGCGTCAGTAAATTGATGATATTGCTCCCACCATGGTTCTTGATAGAAAATACAGGGCGGATAATCTCTTTTTCTGATTCCGCGTATGCTATATCCTTCAAGATGCGGACAAAGGAGCGTAACGCCGCGCACCATTTGCCCTTCATACAGCCACTTAAATTCTTCTAAGCTCACGTTCCACCCGGTCAAAGCAAAAGTTTCAGAAAGTACTTGCTTTTTGCCGGTCTGATGTGCCACCGACGAAACCTGAAGCGGCGTAAGCGGCGTTATGTATTCGCGCCCCAGCCAATCCATACCCGGAATATGAAAATACTCATAATGCGGCATAACCGCCCCATTTGTCGTAAGCTGATCAAACATGCTTTCTTCTAAAACCATGTGCCCGGTCAGCTGCATATTATGCTCGCTGCACCAGGTATAAATCTGCTTGGTAAATGCTTCTCGGAAAAGAATTGTAACCAATCTCCAAAAACGGAGCCGTGTCTTACGATAATTTCCCTCCGGCAAAAACAGTTCATGCAAGTGCTGCAGCAAATCTTCGCCGTATGCTTTTTCATATTCTTCCGGTAAAATCATGCTCCAGGGAATCCCGCTTCTGGACAACTGTGGTTCATCCGTAAAAAATCCGGGCATATTCCCCTGATATTTTTCAAAATACGGCTCGTAGATCCGTTCTATAAACTCTTTAATCACCTTTGGATCCAGCGCATCCACATAAAATGGATTCACTTCATAATAAAAGTGATATCCGCCACAATTGGCAATGGTTGTCTCGGTATTCGACTCACCAGGCTCCATCCTCAAGTATTTCTGCTGATACTCTACGCCCAGTCCATTTACCAGCCCGTTCCCAAAACCGCTCGGCCAGCCGTTCTCATCATACGCCCATGCGCCCATACCGCGTTTTTTCCCCTCGTCCACGCCGGCAGAAATATTGTCAAACCACTCATCGCCCATATATTCGGTTTGCAAACCGCCGCGCGCATGCATGAAATACCCGCCGATCCCCGCTTCATCCATCAAAGCAATCTGCCGCCGCGTTTCTTCTGTATCCAGTTTTTCGTTCCAAGACCAAAAAGGAATGGGACGATATTTTTTAGGAGGATTTTTTAATTTTATCGGATCATACATCTTTTATTCTCCTTTGGAAAATTTTATTTTTTCTTATATTATAAAGCAAATACGCACCGAATACAAGAAGTGATTTTTTATTTTTAAAAAATACATTATAATTATAATACATATGATTAAACTATAAGAAAATTTATTGAATGGGAAAGGCTTGTCTTCTTGACAAAAACAACTAAAAAACATATAATTGAAACAATGATGAAATCTAGGAGATGGAACTATGAGCGAAAATTGTAATCATGATTGCAGCAGCTGCGCGGAAAACTGCGCAGAACGGGAACATAATCCCGCAGATTTTTTGGAAAAACCGCATCCGATGAGCCACATAAAAAAAGTCATCGGCATTGTCAGCGGCAAAGGCGGCGTTGGAAAGTCGCTAGTCACCTCTTTGCTTGCTGTCTTAGAGCGCCGCAAAGGGTATCGCAGCGCCATTTTAGATGCAGATATTACAGGGCCTTCCATTCCAAAAGCTTTTGGCATTGACTCAAAAGCCTGCGGCACAGAAGAGGGAATCCTGCCGGAACGCACGAAAAGCGGCATTGATATTATGTCGATCAATCTGCTTTTAGAAGACGTAACCGATCCCGTTGTTTGGCGCGGACCGATTATTGCCGGCACGGTAAAACAATTTTGGACGGACGTTATTTGGGATGATGTTGATTTTATGTTTGTGGATATGCCTCCGGGAACAGGCGATGTGCCGCTCACTGTTTTTCAGTCTCTGCCGCTCGATGGTGTAATCATCGTCGCCTCCCCTCAGGAACTGGTCTCTATGATTGTAGAAAAAGCGGTAAAAATGGCACAGATGATGAACATCCCCATCCTTGGTTTAGTGGAAAACATGAGCTATGTAAAATGCCCGGACTGCGGCAAAGAAATTAAAATTTTCGGTGACAGCCATATGGATGAAATTGCAAAAAATCATCACATTCCATTACTTGCCCGCGTTCCAATTGACCCGGCGCTGGCTTCTTTGTGCGATGCTGGAGAGATTGAAAATTTTGAAGGCGACTATCTTGATGCCGCCGCTTTGGCCGTGGAACAATTATTGCATGCATAATTTCTTCGGTATAACATAAAAGCGAAACGGTATTTTTGCCGTTTCGCTTTTATTTAATGACTGCTGAACAATTCTGAAACGCAGCCGCATAGCGGTTTGTAAGCGTTTCAGAATTGTTCAGGTGCAAGGTTTTTGTGCTTTTTTTGCCAAAAACCTTGCACTTTGTGTCGGATGTCGTCTCCCGACAGCCGACACAAACAGTCAGTCAATCAATGTCG
>CASGBM010000108.1:7016-7478 GCA_949299615.1 uncultured Eubacteriales bacterium
AACCTAAAAATAGCATTTTAATGCTGTTTTTAGGTGTGAAATTGTAAATTTCACACAAATGGTTTCGCAAAACCATTTGTTCAGTAGACATTATTTATGCTCTATGTACCAAACACTACAAAATCCAAGACAGCGTCCAGCGTTTTGGATCTTGAATCGAACAAAACCGAATTAATAATTTTTCGCAAGCATCTGGAAGTATGCTTTCGGATGTGCGCAAACCGGGCAAACCTCCGGCGCTTTTTTGCCGACAACAATATGTCCGCAGTTAGAGCACTGCCAGATCACATCCCCGTCTTTTGAAAATACGGCTTCTTTGTTGACATTATCAAGCAGAGCGCGGTAGCGTTCTTCGTGATGTTTTTCAATTTCCGCAACCATTTCAAACAAAGCCGCGATCTGGTCAAACCCCTCCTCGCGAGCCGTCTGGGCAAAGCCTTTATACATATCCGTCCATTCATA
>CASGBM010000109.1 GCA_949299615.1 uncultured Eubacteriales bacterium
CCATGGTCAAGAGACAGCGATACTACGACTCGTTAGATATAGCCGCATAAGTGTGTGAATGTTTGAGGAAAATGTGCCAACTATTATTGACAATATCACATTTTCTAATATATGCGTCCGTTACCTCGGGACTAACACTGTCTGCCATCAGGTTCGGCGTCATGAAAATAATTTCTGTCCCGCAACCTTTTAAAGCATCAATGATTCCTCTTATGGAATCCTTATATTCCTGAAGCCTCTCCAGTCCACAACAGCAATCATTTAATCCGAAGCAAAACACCGTCAAATCCGGATGAAATGCGCAGATATCGCGTTCTACTCTGGCAAGTCCGCTCGATGCATTATCTCCGCTGATTCCGGCAAAAATCATATTAATCGGAACGCTCGGATACAATATCTGAAGATATTCTCTCAGTCTGGTATGATAGCCGTCCTCTACACGAAATTCCGTTTCAAAGCTATTTTCTCCGGTTTTATACAGTTCAAAGCAGCCCTGTGTTACGCTGTCTCCGAAAAAGGCAATTGTAATAGGATTTCCACCGGTCACGTCTGCTTTCTTTGCTAAAATTTTCTGAATGATTTCCATTGATGTATCCCTCATCCCTGTTTTTTTACATATTTATAATAGAAATAAATCGGCAGCGCGCTCCATCCATGACACAAACTGCCCGCACCATCAAAGTCCGCTTCCCCCAAAATGGTTTCCCAAAACGAGGTTGCTCCCTGATAAAGCATTTCGCTCCACTTTTGTTCAATCCTGCGGTATACCTCGCCGGCACATGCCGGATTCTGTTTAACGAGCGCTTCGTATTTAAAAACGGAATAGCTGATGGTAATTTCCTGCAATTCACTTCCATGAAGCAGCTTTTCATATAAAACAGACGCTTGGTGTTCATCACAAATTCCCGAGTATAACGCCAGAGATTGTACATATTCACCGTAATGGAAATGCTTGCCTTGATAAAGAAAGGAAGCAAACGCTCCGGTATCCTCATCCCAAAACATTTGTTTATAGCTTGCTACTGACCGACGATACAGTGAAAACAGCTCTGCGCTTTCTTTGTGTTTACCCAACTGTTCCGCCAGCCAACGGGTCGCATCAAGAATAATCAGAAAAACAAGAGGATACATGCCTTCATAAAAATTCTCACTCCCGTATAGAGCCAAAAGGTCCTGATTCATTCCCTCATAACCGGAAGACCACTCATAGTGGTGAAAATAAGCGTTATCGGCAGACCCATCGAAAACTTTTCCGTTCGGTGGCTGAGCGACAGAATTTTTCATGGATTTCTCCCCGTTCCGCACGATACGCATGACCTGTTCCCAGTACTGCTTCGCCAATGACAGATCTCCCGAAAGCTCGGTGTATTCCTTCAATTCCAAAATCCACCACAGGGTAAAGGACGGAATGAACATCTCTGTGCTGGTTGGGGCACACATATTGATTTGACAGTTGTCTCCAAATCTCTGGCCAAGCAAGTCAATACAGGCGCGCGCATATTCCTTCGCCTCGAAAACAACATTTCCGAACAGCATCTGGTTGCGTGAATCAAACGCATACAAACCCTGCTCACGCCACGGACAATCCTCATAATGCTCATGCATACAGAGCCGCAGCGTGTTGATACAGGTATCAAACAGTTTCCTTCGATGATCGTTTTCATCAGAATAGTTAAGGATAACCTCCACGGGATACTCTGCGCTAATTAGGCTGACGCGCTCCAGAGTAATATAGCTGTACCCACTCACATGGAGCTGCAAATATCTCGCCCCCATCCGTCCGTACCACTGCGTAAATTCCTGGTCTCCCTCACGGCAGATATAGGATACGACAAAATTTCTGTCTCCTATTTTGCTGCGCACACGCATATCGGTTAAGTGCTCGCCATATGCAATATCAATTTTCGTTCCTTCGCTCGCTGAAAGCTTTAGTGTAAAATAGCCGCTGGTTTCCTTTCCCAAATCCACAATGACATAAAATCCGTCATCGTAAACTTTTTTTGCTGTCAGCGGGAATCCCGCCGCTCCGTCAAAAATCTCCTCGAACAGACGGCTGGAGAGAAAATCATGCTGCATCTTATCCGCAAGCGTACCGCTTTGCTCTGCACGTCTGAACAGGCCCTGCGCGATTACGCGGCTCGGAGCGGCGTCTGACAAAACCAGATTTCGAATGGGGCGCGCCAGACGCGGCGGCTCTTTGTCCTGCACCTCGGCCTGTTCCCACATCGCAGGATTTTTCTCTCCCCGCGCGTCATAGGCAAAAGAATACCCCAACTGCCACGTAATTTTCATCATATCACCGTTTTGATATGTATTCGAAATTCGGGCAAGCGAAGTTTCATCGCTTATGATGCGTTCCTCCCCGTTTTCCAGACAGAACCACAGACCGCGCTGTCCAACAGCATAATGCAGGCTGCTCTCGCCTTGATAATACGCCGAAACAAAAATCGTGTTTTCTCCGGTTTTTAAATATTCTCCCACCGCATAAGTATCATAATGCTTTTTTTCCGGGTAATCCTCATATCCGCCGCAGCAGACAAAGCTGCCGTTAATCCAAAGTGCATATTTTGTGTCCGCACTAATATAGATTTTTGCTGCGGAATCTGCCTTTTTCAATACAAAAACTTTTTTAAAATCCGCATATTCATTTTTTTCATATCTGCTTTTGCACCAAATCCACTTTGCTTTTATGTCCATATTTCATTCCTTTATCACAGTTATTTACAGTCCCTCTCCGTTTCTTTCTGTTTGCGAAGAATCTATCTCATTTCAAGAAATACCCGAAGCCACTCTTCCGCAATCAGCTGATGACCCGCAGGTGTCGGATGTACGCCGTCCGCAACCCAATAAGCAATATTGCTGTTTTGCGTAATTTCATCAAATTTTTCCTGTAACGAAACAAAACCCGTTTGAAACTCCTCTGCCAGTTCTCTGACAATCGCACGTCGTTTGCCCACTTCTTCTTCGATAAACTCCCAATCCTTCTCTGTCGCCTCTCCTTTCAGCACAAACGGCTCCATAAGAATAATTTTCAAATCAGGAAGAATTTGCTTTGTATCAGTTAAAAGCATACGATAAACTTTGCAAAACCGCTCCGCTTCCACTCCGTTTTGCAACGCCGACTCATGCAGTACATCGTTAACTCCTATCAACAGACTGTAGATATCCGGCTCTAAATTCCAAAAATCACACTTAATCCGCTGATAGATATCCACAATGCGGTTTCCGCTGACTCCGGTATTGATAAACTCATACTGCTCCGGATATTGCCTGCTTAAATAAGCAGACACCAGCATTGCATATCCTTGTCCGATAGATACCATGCTGCCGTTGTCCGTATTTCTGCCCGCGTCGGTAATAGAATCTCCCTGAAATAAAATTCGTTTCATTGTTTTCACGCTCCGTGTTTGTTTTAACTCTGTTGTTGATACTGTGACGGTGTAATCCCCTCATATTTTTTAAATACTCTATTAAAAGTTCTGATATTGGTATAGCCAACACTTTGAGAAATATGAAGCATGGTTTGGGTTCCGTTTCGGATCAATTTCTTTGCTTCCATAAGCCTCAGCTTGTGAATAAAATCAATCAGTGATTCGCCATACACGCTCTTAAAGCGTTTGGACAAATAATATGGTGAAATATCAAAATGCTCGCTTAAAAAAGCAATGTTTAATTCTTCGTTGCGATAGTTTTGATAAATATAGTCCATAATATAATCCATATCTTTTTTCGATTCGAGTTCGTGATTCATACAGCAAAGCCGTATACGCGCGAGCAACCATTCGCGCATCTGCTGCCGGCTGAGATTTTCTTGAAAAACATATTGTATGCTTTGCTCATTGTCCTCTAAAGCAACAGTTTTAAAAAGCGTAAATGCAATATCCATAAATAAACATCTTACGTAAGATTCGCGAAGCTGCTTTTGCTCCAAAAAATCAAAGATATGATTGATAATCGCTTCTGCCATATTTTGATCATGCATACGAATACAGTGCATCAGCCTTTGCTCCAGTTCCAAATCATAACAATATGTTTGTTCCGTTTCCTCAAAGAAAGTATCCAACTCTATCAAATCGTCATTCATTTCTTTAAATTGACAGAGGTTTAATGCATAGAATGCCTCCTTATAAGCCTCCGGAAGAGCACTCACGCTGTCATGTGCCTTGGAAAGCGCAAATTTCAAACCGAGCTGATATTCTCTATTCAGCACCGAAGCGCCCAGATCCGCCCGTTGCAACAAGGTTTGCAGGTTATTTTCATAAGACAAGTCGGCATTAATCACGCAAACAAAATAATTGTCAATATTGATGACGTATGATTTTGTATTTTCGTTATTAAAAAGCTCCTCATAAACGTTTGTAATCATAAAATTCAATTCATTAAAACGCTTTTGAAGGCATTCTCGGCTTTCTTCCGCATAACCCTCAAGATTTTTTACCGAAATGAGCAGTATCAAAAAAGCTTTTTTATGAAATACAATCCCGCTTTTTTTTAAATCCCCCCACAGATAATAACGCGGAAACGTACCCTTTACCAAGTGTGTCAAATAGATACGACGCAACTCCGATTGCTGTTTTTCTTCCTTGAGCCGACTGTGCTTCACGAACTGTTTAATTTCCATGAATTCATCTCCGGCACCCTTATCCCCCATTGTCGTTAAAATATCCTCAATCGGCCGATAGTTTCGTTTTACAACCGAAACAATCAGAAACAAGGAAAAAACGGTGACCAGCGCCGTAGAGATAAAAAACAATCTCCGCATGGAGATTACCTGCAACAGCAAATTGCTCTCATTGGTAACCAGAACAATATTCAATACGGAGGTATCAAAATCAAGATGTCGGGATAAAACCGCGCTGTCCTCCGAAAGGGTTTCCAATAAGCCGTGCAGTGTATGAGGTGTATCGGGATTTCCCGTGCTGTCCAAAAGCAGTTCATCTCTCGCGTTAAAAATATAAATGGAAGCCGATTTCAGCCAATCTACTTTCTCCGTTTTTTGAAAAAATGTCGATTTTTCTGTCATCGCGCAAAAAACAGCCTGATATCCGTATTGTCTGATACCGCTCGGCATAATGGAGCAATATTCCACAAAAGTTTTTTCTCTTTTGGCGCTGTAAATTTCATGAAAAAAAAAGCCGACTTCCTGATTTTGAAGCGTATTTTTCCAATTTTCGAAAGCCGCATCATCGCCGCCGAAATACGCTTCAAAATACGCTTTGCTTTCCACTGCACCGGAAGAGGACAAAACCGTTTCCGTTTCGGGAATATATAAAAAGAAATCGGTGTCCTCATTGCGGTAAAGCGCCGTTCTTTCCATATATGACAGCAAGCTGAGCGCATTCTGATTTTTTAAATATTCCGATGGATCCGTAATCCGGAGCACGGGAAGCAACTGTTCATGGCTTGTCAAATCGGCATACATCCGACGCATATCAACCATGCTCTCTTTAATATGATTTGTTGTAAAATCAGAAATATAATTGTTGAAATCATCGTTTTGTCTGCGAAAATTTTTAAAATAAATAGAATAACTCAACAAGGAAATCACAATGGGAAGCATAACAACAGAAAGATATGACAAAAGCCATACCGTAAGTACTTTAGAATTTTTAAACCGAAACATCGTTATGCCTCCCTATTTGCGCAATTATTCCTTATTTTTTCTGCCCGACGGCAAATTTATCTTCTGTCACCTTCACGGCTTCGGCACACAAAAGCAAATAGGCGCCCATTCCGTGCAAGTCATTGGTCGAGGTCTCGCGTGCAATATAATAATCATAAGAGCCGATCCCCGTCCCCACACATATGCGGTTCAACAAAAATGTATTTTCATTCTCAATCCGCACACACGAAAGAACGCCGCGAATCCCCTGGATTGCCTGTCGCATGGTCTCCTGCGGCAAAAGGCCGAGACGAATACAACGTAGCACAGCACAGGTAAACAACATGGAACAGGAAACCTCATGCCAGTTTCCCGTCTGATTCGGCTTGTCCACCACCTGGTACCAAAGACCCGTTTGGCTGTCCTGATATTTCAGCACGGATGCCGTCAGCTCCGCAATTACCTTTTCCGCCCACACTCTTTCTTCGTGTTTCTTCGGCAAAAGCTCCAGCATATCCAGTCCGCCGACGAGAAACCAACCCATAGCTCTGCCCCAGATTTCAGGAGCACAACCTGTATCCGGATTTGCCCATTCTGCTTTTTTGGAGCAATCCCAGCCATGCAGCAGCAAATTGCTTTCCTTTTTCAAGCAATGATGGTACATCAGCCGCATTTGATGAAACGCCGAGGTAATAAATTCCGGTTTTTGTTGTTCCACTCCATAGCGAACCGCAAGCGGTCCTGCCATATAAAGACCGTCCAACCACATCTGGTCATTCATGCCGGTCATGTGAAAATAGCCGCCCTCTTCGTTTTTGTCCCAATTCGGCAGAAGGGAGGTCAAACGTTCCAGCAAATGCTGATATTTCTCATTGTGCGTTCTCTGTAACAAGCCAAACAACAAAATTCCCGGTTGCAAATCATCCAAAGCTCCCGGATTGAAGCAATACGGTTCCCCGTCTGGTGATATCATCGCATCCACCCACGACTGAATGTAAGGAAAATATTCTTCTTTCCCGCTCGCCTCAGAAAACTTTTCCACTCCGGAAAGAAATACGCCCTGGTGATAGTGAAAATGCCCCTCCGGCGGCAACTTTGCCGCCGGAAAGTTTCTTGCTATTGTGTCAATCGCCAAGCCTGCCAGTTCTGTTATCGTATATTCCATAATTTCTCCTTGACTGTTTACTTGTTGTTAAACCGTGTCAGTGCGGCATTTTCAATTTCCAATGCACGTGCCAGCTTCAGCTTTTCCAATTCCTCCACAAAATCTTCATACTCCGAAATCGGTCTAATTCCTGAAATAAACGCCGCCGTGTTTTCATCTCTGCACTTCTGCAACTCGCTGACAATGGTGCTCAGTTCAGCATTTTCCTCAGATGTATGGCTAATTG
>CASGBM010000110.1 GCA_949299615.1 uncultured Eubacteriales bacterium
AACCTAAAAATAGCATTTTAATGCTGTTTTTAGGTGTGAAATTGTAAATTTCACACAAATGGTTTCGCAAAACCATTTGTTCAGTAGACATTATTTATCAATTGCGCACAAAATACCCAGCACGGGTTTGCGCTGGGTATTGTCAAAACTAAACAGGAATAATCCGGCAGGTTTCCCTGCCGGATCAATTCTTTTTATTAATATCCCATTCCGCCCGGCATTCCGCCTGCAGGAGCCGGAGCCGGAGCTTCCGGAGCCGGTTTGTCTGCAACCAGGCTTTCCGTCGTCAGAACCATAGCAGCAACGCTGGCTGCGTTCTGAAGAGCACTTCTCGTTACTTTTGCCGGATCTACAATGCCTGCTTCAATCATATCCACATAGGTTTCATTCAATGCATCAAATCCATAGGTTGCTTTTTCGGATGCTTTCAGCTTTTCGACAATAACAGAACCTTCGAGTCCTGCGTTTGCCGCAATCTGTTTTACCGGTTCTTCCAAAGCTTTCAGCACAATCTGAACACCGGTTTTTTCATCGCCGCTGGTTTTGTCAAGCAGTTTTTCAACAGCGCTAATTGCTTTGATATAAGACACGCCGCCGCCGGCAACGATACCTTCTTCCACTGCCGCTTTGGTCGCCGCCAAAGCATCTTCCATACGCAGCTTCATTTCTTTCATTTCTGTTTCGGTCGCCGCACCCACTTTGATGACCGCTACGCCGCCGGACAATTTTGCCAAACGTTCCTGCAGTTTTTCGCGATCAAAATCTGAAGTGGTTTCTTCAATCTGCGCTTTGATCTGTGCAATCCGGGACTTAATTTCTTCCGTATTGCCGGCGCCGTCAACAATGATGGTATTTTCCTTCTGAACTTTAACCTGGCGGGCACGGCCCAGCTGAGAAATCTGGGTTTCTTTTAGATCCAGACCCAACTCTTCGGTGATAACTTCACCGCCGGTCAAAATGGCAATATCTTTAAGCATTTCCTTTCTTCTGTCGCCAAAGCCCGGAGCTTTGACTGCGACGCAAACAAACGTGCCGCGTAGCTTGTTCACCAAAAGCGTTGCCAGAGCTTCGCCTTCAATATCCTCCGCGATGATCAAAAGCTTTTTGCCCTGCTGTACGATCTGCTCCAGTACCGGCAGGATGTCCTGAATGTTAGAAATCTTTTTATCGGTAATCAAAATATAAGCATCATCAAGAACAGCTTCCATCTTGTCCATGTCGGTTGCCATATATGGAGAGATATAACCGCGGTCAAACTGCATTCCTTCAACAACCTCAGAATAGGTTTCCGCTGTTTTGGATTCTTCTACTGTAATTACGCCGTCATTTGTAACCTTTTCCATTGCATCGGCAATGAGATCGCCAACTGTATCATTTGCCGCAGAGATTGCCGCTACACGGGCAATATCGCTTTTGCCGTTTACTTTTTTGCTGGTAGACTCTACATAGTCTACTGCCGCTTTTGTAGCTTCTGCAATTCCCTTTTTCACAATCATCGGATTGGCGCCCGCCGCAATATTTTTCATACCCTCGCGGATCAGCGCCTGCGCAAGCAGCGTTGCTGTTGTCGTACCGTCACCGGCAACATCATTGGTCTTGGTAGCAACTTCTTTTACCAGCTGCGCACCCATATTTTCAAACGGATTTTCCAATTCAATTTCCTTTGCAATGGTAACACCGTCATTTGTGATGAGCGGGGATCCATATTTTTTATCTAAAACAACATTGCGGCCTTTCGGTCCCAGAGTTACTTTCACTGTATCTGCCAGCTGGTCAACGCCGCTTTGCAATGCTTTTCTTGCTTCTTCGCCGAATTTAACTTCTTTCGCCATGATATTTTCCTCCTCTATCGTTCCTATCGTCTCTTATTCAATGACTGCCAAAACATCACTCTGTTTTACAATCGTATATTCTTCACCGTCGAATTTTACTTCCGTGCCGGCATATTTGCTGGTAATGACGCGGTCCCCGGCTTTGAGTTCCATTTTTACTTCTTTGCCGTCAATGACGCCGCCCGGACCAACTGCAACAACTTCTGCTACCTGCGGTTTTTCCTTTGCAGTTCCCGGCAGGACGATTCCGCTCTTTGTCGTTTCTTCTGTTTCCACCATTTTAATTACAACTCTGTCGCCAAGTGGTTTGATGTTCATGATTAGTCCTCCTTAATTACAATCTATGTAAAATTTTATTTTTCCATATTGTTAGCACTCTGTCTTGCCGAGTGCTAACACAAGTATTATATTACTCAATTCTGCCCGTTTTGGCAAATATTATGAATCTTTAAATTTTTAAAATAACTCTTTATATCTTTGATTTTCTCCTATTTTCGTGTTTAATCAGTTTTTTTCATATTTTTCTTTTTTCTTGCGCTGCGGGCTCGTTTTTGATATACTAATCATGTAAATTGCTTTTGTGTGAGGAGCAAAACCATGCAAACAGCAAAGAAAGGTGATGTTGCCTCTTTGAAATCATACGATGTGCTCATAATTGGCGGCGGCGCCGCCGGGCTTATGGCAGCCGGAACAAGCGCTGGTTTTGGCGCAAAAACGGCAGTCGTAGAAAAAAATGAGAAGCTGGGAAAAAAACTATATATCACCGGAAAAGGACGCTGTAATGTAACAAACAGCGCCGATCTGGATGGATTCCTTGCCAACATTCCAACGAATGGGCGGTTTTTATACAGCGCTTTTTCCTCCTTTTTTAATAATGATCTGGTCTCACTTTTGGCGCGATACGGCACCAAGACGAAAACGGAACGCGGCGGGCGTATTTTTCCGCAAAGCGACCATTCTTCCGATATTATCGCCGCGCTTTCAAAGTATGCCTTGGGCTCCGGCGCTGAGTGGATCCGCGCGAGCGCGGCGCAGATATTGATTCGCGATGGAAAAATTGCCGGCGTCAAGCTGGAGACGGGAGAAGAAATTGCCGCGAAAAAAGTGATTGTAGCAACCGGCGGCGTCTCCTATCCGCAAACCGGTTCTACCGGCGATGGATACCGTTTTGCCCGCTTTGCCGGACATCATATCGTTGCTCCGAAACCGTCTTTGGTTCCGCTGGTAACAAAAGAGCGCTGGGTTTCTGATTTGATGGGACTGTCACTACGCAATGCGGCAATTCGTATCAAAGGCGCAGACGGGAAAGAATTGTACCGCGATTTTGGAGAAATGCTGTTTACGCATTACGGTGTTTCCGGACCGATCATTTTAAGCGCCAGCGCCTATTTAAAAGAAAAAACTCCGCCGTTTCCTTTAGAAATAGATTTAAAACCGGCTTTGGACGCGGCTGCGCTGGATAAACGGGTTCTGCGTGATTTTACCGCTGCCGCCAACAAGGATTTTGCCAACAGCTTGGATGCGCTTTTGCCGAAAAAGCTGATTTCGGTTATGATTCAGCTGTCCGGTATCAATTCGCATAAAAAAGTACATGATATTACCAAAGAGGAGCGCGCTTTTTTGGTGCACCTGCTCAAAGCTCTGCCTCTTACCATTACCGGAACGCGCCCCATTGCCGAAGCGATCATTACTTCCGGCGGCGTGAGCACCAAAGAGATTTATCCCAAAACCATGGAAAGCAAATTGCTTTCCGGTCTGTATTTTGCCGGCGAAGTGGTCGATGTTGACGCCCTGACCGGCGGATTTAATTTGCAAATTGCTTTTTCTACCGGGTATTTAGCCGCAGAAAGCGCGGCGCTCTCTGCAAAAGCAGAGACATGAAAAAGAAAAGTATAATGGCCGCATGAAAATCAAAGCATAATATGGCTTTTAAAATGCAAACGGAGGAAACAATGGACTATTTTGAAACCAAACAACTCTCAGAGCGCGCCCTGCTGGCCGGGCTTCATACCGGTGCGCTGGACCCTCTTGATGACTCCACCGAAGAATCGCTTGCCGAACTTGCCCGCCTTGCCGACACCGCTGGTGCAAGCGTTGTCGGAACCATGCTGCAAAACCGGCCGTCTGCCGACTCTGCCCACTATTTGGGCGAAGGCAAGCTGGAGGAACTGAAGCTTGCGTGCCAGGGCTTGGACGCAAACCTTGTGATTTTTGACGACGAACTTTCGCCCGTACAGCTGCGCAATATTGAGCGCATTCTAAACTGCAAGGTGATTGACCGCAGTATGCTGATTTTAGATATTTTTGCACGGCACGCTACCACCAGCGAAGGAAAAATACAGGTTGAACTGGCTCAGCTTAAGTATATGCTGCCGCGCCTTTTGGGGCTGGGGACACAGCTTTCGCGGCTCGGCGCCGGAATCGGCACGCGCGGTCCCGGCGAAACGAAACTGGAAACCGACCGCAGACATATTCGCCGCCGCATTGGCCGTCTGCAGGCAGAACTGAAAGAAATTAAAAACCACCGCGACCTTTTGCGCCGCCGCAGGGAAAAAGACCATGTTCCGGTTGCGGCACTTGTCGGCTATACCAATGCAGGAAAATCTACTCTGCTAAATAGCTTGACAGATGCAGATGTTTTAGCCGAAGACAAGCTATTTGCAACACTTGACCCCACCATTCGCAGCCTGCCTCTTCCTGACGGACGGAGCCCCATGCTGGTGGATACCGTTGGGTTTATCCGCAAACTCCCGCATCATTTGATTGAAGCTTTTAAATCCACCTTGGAAGAAGCAGTATTTGCCGATGTGCTGGTAATTGTGATTGACAGCTCAAGCCCCGAATATGAACAGCATATCCGTGTGGTGGAAACGATATTAAATGACATCGGCGCAAAAGACAAGCCGACCATTTACGTCTTTAATAAAATGGATCAAAAACCGGAAAATCTCGTGCTGCCTTCCCGGATTCCCGGCGCAGATGCAGTTATTGAGGTCAGTGCAAAATCAAAAATTGGACTGGATCAATTTACAAATATCCTGTCAGATATTTTGCCCGGAAAAAAACAGCGCGTCAATGCGCTGATTCCCTATGAAAAAGGCTCTCTTTTGGCGGCACTGCACCAACAGCAAACCGTTTTGTCAGAGCAATATGAGCCGAACGGCACGCGGATTGACGCGTATGTCGATGCACAGGGCTATCTGCTGATCCGCGATTATTTGTGTAAAAACCCGTCATAGTTTGGCAGATTTGATCGGTATTGGTTTTGGTAACGGATGGTAAGGAAGTGATGGTTTGGATAAAGGGATGACCTACAAAACAATAAAAAAGGAAGCGGAAGCGGAGATTGTGGAAAAAAAATCGCGTTTCCTTGCCGCGGCAAAACCCATTTTGACCGAGCAGGAGGCGCTGGATTTTATTGCCGAAAAAAAGGCCCGTTTTTATGACGCAACGCATAATGTGTATGCCTATATTCTCAGTGAAAACAACATTGTCCGTTTTTCCGATGACGGAGAACCAAGCGGCACTGCCGGCATGCCGGTTTTGGAAGTGATGAAAAAAGAAGGGCTTACGGATTTGGTCGTGGTTGTCACGCGGTATTTTGGGGGAACTCTGCTGGGTGCAGGCGGATTGATCCGCACTTATGGAAAAAGTGCCAAAGAAGGAATTTATGCCGCCGGGATTACCGAACGGGTTTATTGCCATGACATAGTAGTAGAAGCCGGTTATGAATGGCTGGGAAAACTCCGGCATATGGTGGAGACCGGCGGTTACTTATTGGGTGCTATTGATTACGCGGAACAAATTCAGATGCATGTGCATGTACGCTACGACCTGTTGGCGCGGTTTCAAAAAGAATTAACCGAGCTGAGCAACGGCATTTTGCACGCGCAGGAGTGCGGCTGTTTCTATGTTGACCGCGAAATATCCGGCGGGTGAGGTTTGTACCTGGAATGAGATTCGTTGTTTTTGATATATTTTCGATTGGCGGCAATGCTCCAAAAAAACGGATGCTAATATAATCGCACAATAAATAACCATCTCTGTAGGGGACGGCTCATAGACGTCCCGTTTTATATCCGCACCGCCGTGCAAAACGAACGGTGCGTCCAGGGCCGCACCCCACGAAGTTTATACAAAGCCACAGATTTTTTGCAAAATATGAAAATAAAATAAGCCAAAAATAATTTAAGCCAAAACGTTTTAATGATTCCCGCTGCATCCGTGTTTATCTTCGCCGCAGCTATGTCCGCCGCAATCCTGTCCGCCTTCGTGATGGTGATTGCACATGGTGTCAGGATTATACTGTAAATTCCCATTTAACAGAGCTTCTACGTTTTCATCCGCCTTTCCGGTTACGCCCGGATACAGACGGATACCGGCTTCACTGAGAGCAACTCTTGCACCGCCGCCGATTCCGCCGCAGATCAAAACATCCACGCCGTGAGCTTTTAAAAATCCGGCGAGAGCGCCATGGCCGCTGCCGATAGCGCTGACAACCTGCGAGGCAATAACGGCGTTGTTTTCCGTTTCATAAAGCTTAAAATTTTCACAATGTCCAAAATGCTGAAAAACCATTCCATTTTCATAGGTTACTGCAATTTTCATGAGAAAAACCTCCATAAATACTTTTTATACAAATGAATCCAGCCGAATGAAAATCGGCTTTTTTATTGCTTTTTTGGGCAGATGTGTTTCATGCGGCAGGCATGTTTGCAGACATTTGCCTTTTCGCTGCAAATTTCATATTCGCCGCCTTCGATTCGCAGTTCGCGACCTTTTACCAGACACTGTGCCAGTTTTCGCCGTGCGCTGGCGTAAATGGCTTGCGCCGTGGTTCGGGCAACATTCATCTGCTGGGCGCACTCTTCCTGCGTCATCTCCTCCCCATCAATCAGCCGAATACTTTCATATTCATCCAGCGTCATCACAACCGCCGGTCCGTTTGCCGCGCAGTTTGCCGGTCCAAAACGACCGCAGGAAGGCTCGGCGCAAACACGTCTTCTTTTGCATGGCCGCGGCATTTGATTCCCTCCTTTTGTTTTTGGCATATGTCAGATATATTTAATGTCTACTGAACAAATGGTTTTGCGAAACCATTTGTGTGAAATTTACAATTTCACACCTAAAAACAGCATTAAAATGCTATTTTTAGGT
>CASGBM010000111.1 GCA_949299615.1 uncultured Eubacteriales bacterium
ATCGGTAAGGTTCTTTTTACAATTTTTTTATCATGGTTTCAAAAACTGTTAGAAATTTATATTGTTTCGGAAATGGCTATTATTCAGTAGGCATTAAATGGAATTCCCCAAGGAGAAGGCGCCGGATGCCAAATGGTAGAAACCCCATCTTGGTAGCGGAAACCCTCCGGGAAGTGGTCATCCATTGTCCATCCTCCGTATGCGACTATATCATCAAAGCGGCCTTCTGATTCTACGTCGTGCTGTGTAATCACATATTCTCCAATGTATCTCCGGCTTTCTCGTTTGCCGGGTAAAAACCCAATCCAGTCAATGTTCCAGTTGTCCGCCCCGTGATCGCCATGATTTTTAATATGGTCCCAAACGCCGAAGGAGATTTTTAAGAGCTCATCTTTCAGTTCTTCAGTGTCATAAATGCAATCCTGTGTTCCGCCCAGCTCAATCCACCAAAAATTATTTTCTAAATTATGTTCATGATGCTTTAGCTCTTCTTCCGTTTCATAACGGTATGCCCATTTTGGCGGAATAAAGGTCTGCTTTTGCGGATATTCACGGATTTGAAACAAACAGCTCATTCCCATTGTTTTTTTATCTGCGGTTTCTGGAGCGATGCTTTCTCCATACTGCAAACGTGATTCACGTCCCATTGTGTATTGCGCGCCTGTAATTTCTGCCAATACTGAATCGCCGGAGCAATCCGCAAAATAGGAAGCTTCCAAGATATGAAAAGTCTGCGTTGTCATCTGCCAGCATTTGACGCTGACAAGCGTATTGCCGTCCATCGTTCCATCTAGGCAGGTACAGTTTAAAAACAGAGAAAGATTGTCTTCTTGTTTGACTTTTTCATATAAAATACTGTCCCAAATGCTAAAAGATAGATTGGTATTGCGGTAATAGTTTTCCAGCATGATTTCTTCTACAATTCCTGTTTCCCGGACATCTTGTCCTTCTGCACCGCAAATCCACATTCGAATTTCACTTGAAGCGTTGCCGCCAAGGACAGGACGGTCCTGTACCAGCGCTGTGCGGATTCCATGTCTTGCAGCCGCGATTGCAGCGCACGTACCTGCCAATCCGCCGCCAATGATACAAAAGTCAAATTGATGTTTTAGTTTTCTCATACAATCTTTCCTCCTGCCACAGTAAAACATTTAATTTGCCGTCCATATTTGGAACCTATGCGATGCTGTCATTTTCTTTCGTTGTGTTTATTATAGGTCACGGCTTTATTAAATTCAAGTATAAAAAAAGACAAAAAGTATTTTTTAGACGAAACATGCTGTGAAACAATTCCTGTGATGCTGCAAAAATTGTTTTTTGCAGTGTGACGGAAAGAAAAATCCTATGACTGCGCAAGTTTAACAGAAAGATTTTGTTAAAGATAAGGTTCGGCAGCAGATAAAATCAGACTTGGATCTAGACATTGACATTGTAAAATAGTTATGGAGAATAACAAAATATTTCATAAAGAACAGACAGTGTAAAAACAATATCCATATCCCGATTATAATGTAATCTATGCTTAAAAAAGTTTTTTGGCAGTAATCCCCGGTTTATTGATGTTTTTTGCGAAGTACAGAGAAAAATTCTGTAAGCAACAATTGGCATTCCTGTTCACAGATTCCTCCATATATTTCGATTTTGTTTCCAAATAAATTATGGTTGGTTATATCGATCCGTCCGCCGCAAACGCCGTTTTCCAAATCGTATGCGCCAAAATAAAGACGTTTCATTTTGGACAGCAATATCGTCCCGCAGCACATGGCACATGGTTCTAAAGTGACGTAAAGTTCGCATTGGTTTAGCCGCCAGTCGCCCAAGGTGCGGCAAGCTTGCCGAATGGCAATCATTTCGGCATGGGCATCAGGACAACCGCGGCGAATCGTTTCATTGTGTGCGCGGGCAATTAATTGGTTCTCTAAAAAAATAGCAGCGCCGACGGGGACTTCATTCATTTCCCGAGCGATTTTTGCTTCTTCAATTGCAATCTGCATTTTTTCATTTTTCATAATTTCTCCTGGCCTCCTCGCCCATCAGCAGGGCGGCGGCAATGCTGACATTTAAAGATTCCGCTTTTCCGTACATGGGAATCCGAACGGTAAAATCTGCAAGGGAAAGAATTTCTTTGCTGACGCCGTTTGCCTCGTTTCCCAAAACAAAAACCACCTTGTTGCCCCAAACGGCACGATAAAGATCGGTACAGTTTCTGTCCAGAGCGCTGGCTGCGATACAGAAGCCGTGCTGTTTCATTTCTGTAAGGATAGAGGCGGGACAACGCTCCATTGTTGCGATGGAAAAAATAGACCCCATCGTAGAGCGAATGACTTTGGGAGAATACAGATCGGCACAGTTTTCCGACAACAGAACACCGCAAAAACCAAGCGCATCAGCTGCCCGGATGATAGTGCCTACATTGCCGGGATCGCGCACATTATCTAGATAGAGATACCGGTTTCCGGAGAATGATGGAATGGGATCGGGAATTTTAGCCAAGCATAAAATTCCCTGCGGCGTTTGTGTATCGGATAAAACAGAAAAAATCTTATCAGGGACCATTACGTTAGAAAACTTTTCCCAAAACGGTACGCTTGCCTGCGGCTGGGCAAGAAAAGATTCGCTTAAAATAAAAGTATCAATTTCTAAAGGCGAATCCGCTGCAAGTTCGCAGGAGCGCATACCTTCTACAATAAAAAGATGGTATTTATCACGGTATTTCTTCTCTTTTAGTTTTTTTAACATTTTTACCAAAGGATTTTCCAGACTGGTAATTTGCCTCATCTGAGCGCTCTCCTTTTCAAGTGGTGAATCAAAATATCCCATGCAAACCTGCGGTAGGCGTAAAAATACCGTTCGCTATCTATGAGGGAAAAAACCGCAGATCATTATGATTTCTGCAGGGACGAAAGGTCATCATTTGCTCCCAAAACAACCAAATCGTCTTCTGTACCAAGTTTATATTCCGGAGCGGGCGCAACGTGGATACCGCTGCCGTTTTTACAAGCTAAAATAGTAATTCCATATTTAGCGCGCACATTTAAATCTTTTAACGTCTGGCCAATCCAGTTTGGCGGCACCATGATTTCTGCAATGGAATAATCCGGGGACAGCTCAATATAATCCAAAATGTTTTCTGAAGACAAGTTATTTGCCAACCGAATCCCCATGTCGCGTTCAGGAAAAACCACTTTATCCGCTCCGACACGTTTTAAGACCTTCGCATGCAGATCGCTTTGTGCTTTTGCCACAATGTGCTTTACCCCGAGATCTTTTAAAACGACGGTCGCCAAAATACTGGATTGCAGTTCGCCTCCGATTGCTACAATCGCGACGTCAAAATTTCTCACGCCGAGAGAGCGAAGCGTATTTTCGTCCACGCAGTCTCCTACAACGGCATGCGTAACATCATCCGCGATCTCTTGAATGACATCTTCATCATCGTCAATTGCAAGTACTTCATGCCCAAGCCGGTAAAGGGTGCGGGCAAGACTGGAGCCGAAACGTCCGATTCCCAAAACAACAAAAGATTTCATAAAAAAAGCCTCCATATAAAAAGTTTATCAAATACCTTTAAACTACCTAGAATCCATTTGAGTATTATAGCACAGTAACGGATGTTTTTCAATATAATCTGAATCTTTTATTGATTTTTATACATGTTTTGTGGTATAAATAAGTGGAAGGATGTGTGAAGATGGAACAAGCACCTCATAATGCGGAAAACAGACGGATTTATTTTTATTCCGACTACTTAAAAGATCGGTATGGAGAAAAGGTGTATAAGCTTCCGATTAATCTTGCTGGTTCTTGTCCCAACAGGGACGGCAGAATATCGTTTGGAGGCTGTATCTACTGTGCCGGAGCAGGGGGCGGATTCGATTGTCTGCCTGACAGCATGCCGATTGCTGACCAGTTGGCTCATAATATGGAGTATATCGGGAAAAAGTACAAAGCCCGCAAATTTATTGCATACTTTCAAAATTATACAGGGACTTATTTGCCGCTTGAAATATTTCGGAATAATATCAGGCAGGCGGTACAGGACAATATTGTCGAAATTTCTGTTTCGACGAGGCCGGATTGCCTGGCGAAGCCGCATTTGGATTGTATGCAAAAATTGTCAGAAGAAACAGGGATTTCCATGAGTGTTGAGCTTGGACTTCAAACGGCAAATTATCACACGCTTCAGAAAATCAACCGGGGGCACACCTTGGCAGAATTTATACAGGCAGTGAATGCTTGTAAAAAATATGGTTTTGCCGTTTGCACGCATGTAATTTTAAATTTGCCGTGGGACGATAGAGAGGATGTACGGGAAACCGCAAGGATTTTATCCGCCTTAAAAGTGGATGGAGCAAAGCTCCACTCGTTGAATATTTTAAAAAACACGGAATTGGCGAGGATGTATTTGGCGGGAGAAATTGCAGCACCTAGGCGGGAAGAATATGTGGAGCGGGCACTGCTGTTTTTGCGAAACTTATCCCCGTCCGTTGCCGTGCACAGGTTGATTGGGCGTGCGCCGGAATCCATCAGCATTGTGGAAAATTTTTGTTCCAGCTGGCGAAGTGTGTATGATGAGATTGTTAGAGAAATGCAGCGCCGCGAGTATTATCAAGGGATGGACATGAAAAGGGAGATATGTTTATGAAAAAAAATATTTGGGAAAATGTTTATTATCGTTTAAATGATCCGGCAGAAATTCAATTAGCAATTTTATATGCTCTGCGTTATGCGGATATGCCGGTGAGCGATATTGAATTAAAGCACTTTATGCTGCAGGCTACCTCTGTAGATTTTATTGATCTTTGTAGCATGATTACAAAAACGCTGGATGATAACCATATGAAAACGGTTTGGCGCGATGAAACGGAAAAATATGTTTTGTCGCAAACCGGCGCTGAACTTTTGGATATGTTTGAAAACAAAATTATGTCAAGTGTTAGGACCAGTCTGCGCAATACCATTGATGAGTATTTTGTTCGGGAACAGGAAAAAGCACGGGTTCGATGTGATATTACACCGGCGGGCAGAGATGTCTACAATTTGGATATTGAATTAAAAGAGGGGAAAATGGATTTGCTTACAATGTCCCTCTTTGCGGGAAGCAGGGAGGCGGCAATGGATATGCGCCGCCATTTTAAGACTGACCCATTGGGACTTTATGCACAGATATTGCAGTTAATGACACCAACGGCAGAGCAGAAGGAGGAAGAGGTAAATGGTTGATTTGATTATTATCGGCGGCGGCCCCGCCGGATTAAATGCCGCGTTATATGCAGCACGCGCCGGTTTGTCTGCGCTGCTTTTTGAAAAAATGTTTGCAGGAGGGCAGATGGTGACAACGACCAGTTTAGAAAACTATATTGGTTTTCCGGATGGAGTCAGTGCAGTGGATCTTGCAATGAATATGGAAGAGCAGGCGAAAAAAGCAGGAGCGCAGATTCTTTACGAAGAAATCCAGTCTGTCGATGTTAGCGGAAAAATAAAAAAAGTGATAACGGCGAAACAGGCATACGAGGCAAAAACGGTCATTTTGTGTATGGGTGCAACGCCAAGAATGCTTGGAGTAGACGGCGAGGAACGTTTGCGCGGCTTTGGTGTATCCTACTGTGCAACGTGTGACGGCGCTTTTTACAAAAATAAAACAGTGGCAGTAGTTGGCGGCGGAGATACTGCCTTAGAGGATGCACTTTTTTTATCCAGATATTGTGAAAAAGTTTATTTAATTCATAGAAGAGACAGTTTCCGCGGCGCGAAAGTTTTGGCGGACAAAGTGCAGGCATGTGCAAATATTGAGTTGGTTTTTGATAGTGTAGTTGAAAAAATTGAGGGAGAAAATAAAGTAGAATCTCTGCTGGTGAAACATCTTAAAAAGAACGAAACGCAAAATCTTAAAGTGGCTGGTGTGTTTATTGCGGTAGGAACAAAACCGAATACGGAGTTGGTGGAAGATCAAATTCAGCTTTCCGACGGTTACATTGACGCCGGAGAAGATATGCAAACCAACTGTCCGGGCGTTTTTGCAGCCGGCGATATACGTAAAAAACCGCTCAGGCAGGTAATTACTGCGGCCTCTGACGGAGCGGTTGCGGTTTATTCTGCAACAAAATATCTGGATACGGAGTTTTAAACGGATAGATATTATTTTAACGGAATGGTATCTTTTGTTTCTGTGTTTAATTGCAATATTAATTTTATTAATATTACGTAAACATAAGGCGGTTATTATTTTAGCGGCAGTAGCTATATTGCAGCATTTTTTGTTGCATTGGAATACGCTTTTGGTTCATTGGATTCGTATATGTAGTTAAAGAATACATTCCAATAGTTTGGGTAAACATTTAGGTATATGCCGACCGTTTTTTCACATGTAAAGCTTTAATATTAGTAAAAACGATGATTGATAAACAACGCAGGCGTCCTGCTCGTATCTGAGATAGGAAGCCTGCGTTGTTCGAACAGTTAACATGCCCGCCTTTTTCGTTCATATTTATCTTTTGTCGCCTGTCCGCCGCGGATATGGCGGTTTGCCTTGTTTTCATCCAAAATTTTTTTTGCTTCTTTTGCAAGACTTAAATTAATGCTCCAAAGACGATCCGTAATATCTTTATGTACGGTAGATTTGCTTATGTTAAATGCCAGAGCCGCATCTCTTACAGTGGTTTTCTTTTCAATGATATAATTTGCAAGAGTGACGGCTCTTTCTTCAATGTAATCTTTCATTTAACAAATCCCCTTTTATTGCGTTTTGTACATTATATGATATGTCCACTCAGTTTATGAAGATGTTTTACATTGATTTGTACGCACTAAAATAAAACAAGAAAATAACAAGAATTTTACATTTTATTCATTGACTTTGAAAGCGTTTAGGTGTATGATATAATAAATTATAGGCAATTGTAAAAGTAAGGCAGAGACAGATAGACAAAAGCAATCAGCCGAGAAAAAAGGAGGATGCATAAAAGCAAACAGAAGCAAGGCATCAGG
>CASGBM010000112.1 GCA_949299615.1 uncultured Eubacteriales bacterium
GAACCTAAAAATAGCATTTTAATGCTGTTTTTAGGTGTGAAATTGTAAATTTCACACAAATGGTTTCGCAAAACCATTTGTTCAGTAGACATTACTTAAAATGCCATTTTGCCTTATCTTCTTTCGCGCTCAGGTTCACCTTGGGACATGTGCAGTTCTATCGAAATCTTTATTGTAGATTTTTCGATCAGGCGAAATCAAAATACACAGCAAAGAAAAGACGGAAAACATGATTCAATGATTCATATTCTGGTTTTATCTAAGGTTAATCTAAGGTTAGAGGAGCAAAATAGAGATAAAATATGGAAGGAGGGCATAATTATGTGCTTACGTAAAAAATTAATTAGCATTTTGATTCCGCTGTGTATGGCACTCATTTTATTGCCTGCAGGCGCCATCGCAGAGGAAGAAACAGCCATAGTGCTGTCAGATGAGGGGATTACGGTAAACGGTTCTACAATATCGCAGGACACGTCTTCGGCGGTTTATGTGACGCAAAAAACCGAAACGCATGAAGATGTCGCAGAAGATCTTAAAGATTTGGAAAATACGGTTGTCATGATCACGCAAGCGGGTACCTACCGAATCAGCGGCACAATCACAGACGCTCAGATTGTGGTGGAAGCCGGAGAAAGTGACTCAGTAACGCTGATTTTGGACGGCGTAGACATCACCTGCCGGACAGCGCCGGCAATTTTGATTCAAAAAGCTTATGAACCTGCAGTAGCGGGCGAAGCCGGGGTTGTGATTACGCTTGCGCCGGATTCCGAAAACACCGTTACGGGAAGCCATACGCTTGCGACAGAAGAAGATAGCGTAAAACACGATGCGGCAATTAGCTCAAACGTTTCCCTTGCCATTGACGGGACCGGTTCGCTGCATGTAATCGGCGACAATGAAGGGATAGAAGTAAAATATAAACACCTTACTATTAATGACGGTACTTTTCGAATTGAAAGCCAGGACGACCCGTTAAACGGCAGTGAGGACGGTGTTGCTTACATTACCATAAACGGAGGATATTTATACTGTCACGCAGTTGGCGCGGAAGGGGACGGAATTGATTCCAACGGCTACATTACAATCAACGGCGGTACGATTATTGCACTTGCAAGCACACAGAGCATGGACAGCGGTTTGGATTCGGATATGGGAACAACCATAAACGGCGGTACAGTTGTTGGCGCCGGTAACATGTTTGACGAGCTGGAATCAGATTCCCAGCAGCTATATATGTTTTTGCAGTTCACGGAAGCAACAGATGACCTGATTTGTATTACGGATGCGGAGGGCACTCCTGTTTTTGCTTACGACTTCCCTTTCAGTTATTCTTATATTTCGTTTAGCAATGCTCAGCTGGCGGAGGGAACCTATCATGTTTATATCGGAGGAACTATCGTTGGCGATGAGTCAGACGGTCTTTATACCAACATATCCTCCTATACCGAAGGCGAGCAGATGCACCATGGCGGTACCGCGGTTAACAACGGCAATCCGTTTGGCGGCATGGAGCCGCCGGAAGGCATGGAAAGACCCGAAGGCATGGAGCCGCCGGAAGGCATGGAAAGACCCGAAGGCATGGAGCCGCCGGAAGGTATGGAATTTCCAGAGGGTATGGAGCCGCCGCAGGGTATGGGCGGCATGAGAGGACCGCATGGAATGAGCAGCAGTTCGGAAACGGAAACTTATGATTTTGTTCTGACAACCGATAGCCGAAGCTTTACCAATGTAACCAGTGCGGAAATTCAGACGGTTTTATTTACTGATGTACCGGCAGACGCCTGGTTTTATGAGGCGGTATCCGAGGCGTGTGGGGCGGGGCTGATCTTAGGAAAGTCGGACAGCTTATTTATGCCGGACGATTCGGTCACTGCCGCCGAACTGATTACCATGCTCTACCGCGCGCAGGGAGGAAGCACCCAGGAGACAGCGGATGAAAACTGGTATGCGGCGCCTGTGGCATGGGGAGAAGAAAATGGGATCATCAATAACGGAGATTGGACATTTTCTGCCGACTCAGCGCTGACACGTGAGCAGATGATGGATATGCTGTACCGGTTTTTAGTTTATGAGAATGTTTCCATGACAGAGATGCAGGATTTGTCCGCCTTTGCTGACGGAGCGAGTGTATCCCCCTACGCGCAAGAAGCGGCGCAGAAATTAACAGCTGCCGGGATGATTTTAGGAGACGAAGCGGGGCTTCGCCCGGCAGAAACGCTGACACGCGCGGAAACGGCAACAATTTTAGTCCGGGCACTGGAGAAAATGGGCAATTCGGTGCAAATTTATCCCGTGTCCGTAGCAACGGAGCTGTATACAGATTTTTCTGAAAGCGCAGAGAATTATTTTCCCGACGGATTAAAAACAGGGTTTGGCTCGGCCATCACTTTTAAAGACTATGATGCTGACGGAAACCCGCAGTTTTACGGCGTCACAGACCGCGGTCCCAGTCTGGATGTGCCGGAGGATGCAGAGCTTGCAGAGGAATATGAAGCGGCAAAGATTTTCCCATCCCCTGATTTTTGTCCGAGCATAGGGATTATAACGCTGAAAAACGGGGAGGCAGTTGTGGAAGAATTCATTCCGCAGAAAAATACAGACGGCACTGCGCTGACTGGCTTGCCGCTTCCGTCTGGAGATTTGGGCTCAACGGGGGAAACAGCGCTGGACATAAACCTTGCGGAACTGGATTATGATGAAGATGGGTTTGATCCGGAAGGGATCGCTGTAGATGCGGAAGGCAACTTCTGGCTTGCGGACGAATACGGTCCGTTTATTGCAAAATTCAGTGCAGACGGCGTACTGCAGGAAAAATATGCCCCTGGTGACGGACTGCCGGAGATTTTAAAATACCGAATTGCAAACCGGGGCTTTGAAGGGCTTACCATTGCTCCGTCAGGCAAGATCTATGCTTCCTTGCAAAGCGTGCTTGATATTGAAGGGGAAACCAGCCAAACGGCAACATTTATCCGCATTGTAGAGCTGGATCCGCAGACCGGCGAAACCAAGATGTATGCTTATCCGGTAGACGTCAGCGAATATAAGTCGCCGAAAAACTGTAAGCTGGGAGACATTTATGCGCTCGATGACAACACGCTTTTGGTAATTGAACAGGGCGAATTGGCAGACGGAACCATGAGAAATATTGTTTATCAGGCTGATCTTTCTAATGCGACAGATCTGACGGATATTACCTATGATGGAAAAGAACTCGAATATACGGCAGACAGCGCGGCGCTTTCGGAAGTAATTACTTACATGGAAAAAACAGAGTTTGTTGACCTAAGGGATTTAGGCTGGACAGCAGAAAAGGCAGAAGGGCTTTGCATGATGGATGACGGCACAACGCTGGCGCTCATTATCGAGGACGATTTTGGACTGTCCGGGGCATCTTTAAATCCCGATGCGGACAGCGAAGGAGAGCCGGCTGTTATTTTGAATGAAATTGCTGAAGCAGACACGGCAAAAATCTGGCTGATTTCTACGGAAGGAAAATAAAGAAAAACCTGGATTTTAGTAACGGCAGAAAGATGATTAAGGGAGCGGAAGAGGTTTTCTTCCATAGCGGCTTTTGTAAAAGTTTTGCAAGCGCATGGGCAAGACTTTTGTAATCGGGCAAAGGCCGGGGCAGGTATAACCTGCCCCGGCCTTTGTGTATCTGTAAAACGAACGAGCTAAACGCCAAATATTTTTAGCGCCCCTTTTCGTCTGAAATACCTATTTTATTGTTCTCATGGTATAATTTTACAAATCCCTTTTGTTTTCATACTGCCTGGCAGGGTGCGGCGCTTGGTGCGCACCGAAAGGTTAGCGCTGTGGTGCGGGTATTAAAACGGGACGTCGTGGGCGCCGTCCCCTACACATTTCCGTTTGCTTGTGCGTAAGTTATTTCCTTTTCATATTTTCACTGTTTTCATCTAAATCAATTTTCACTTTTTACCGCAGCCGAACGCTGATTTCACCGGAAGAAAGGTGCTCTGTCGTGCCGTCTTCATAACGGACAATTAAGCGGCAATCCTCGTCTACATCCAGGGCAACCGCGTCCTTTTGGGATGAAGCGGATAATACGCGCACGGCTTTTCCGAGGACAAAGCACCGGGCGCGGTAGCGCTGCGGATAAAAAGAAATTTCAGGTGTGGAGTAATAGGTTAAAAATCGGTTCAAAAATTCTGCCGCCAGACGGTTTTTCCCGTCTTCCATGCGCTTATGGAAAACGGCTCCGGCGACAGGCTCCAGTTCTTTCGGAAAACCGCCTTCCGGCGGATAAACATTAAATCCAATTCCCGGAACCACATGGTCCAGACAATTGTTTTCCAGATCAAAAGAGGCCTCCGTTAAAATTCCGGCAACCTTTTTCCCGTCCATAAAAATATCGTTGACCCATTTAATTTGCGCCGCTTGATCAGAAATTTTTTCAATAGCTTCGCATGCGGCAACAGCGGCCATAGTCGTCAGCTTCACCGCCTCCTGTGCCGTATAATGAGGCGGGCGAAGCAAAAGGCTGATGTAAACCCCCGTATCTGCCGGCGAAAAGAAACTGCGTCCCATTCTTCCCTTTCCCTTGGTTTGGCTGCCGGAAATTACGACAAGTCCCTCCGGAGCGCCTGCGGCGGCTTGTTCGCGGACGCGCGTATTGGTGGAATCTACCGACGGAAACACCGTTATTTTAAGACCGGCGCAGACCGGCTCTAAATACCGTTTTATCCCCGGCAGGGATAAAATATCGGTGCCCCTGCCCAGGCGATACCCTCTATTTGGGACAGCGTCGATTTCATAGCCTTCGCAGCGCAGGCGATTTACTGCTTTCCACACGGCGGTGCGGGATACGGCAAGCGTTTCAGCAAGCTCCTCTCCCGAGAAATAATCGCCTTTTTTCTCTTCTAAAATAGCAAGCAATTTTTCTTTGGTTCCCATGGTTTCACCTTCCTTAGGTAAAATCATACCACAGCGCAGGAAAAGTGTCAACCAACGGTGCAAAAAAGGATAACAATCCATTTCGTGCCTGCTGTTATTTTTTGTCACTGGCGGCCGGAAATGGCGGAAGTCATGTTTTCCTTTGCAATTTGCGTTAAGACCTATTGAACAATAGGAAAAATATGATATAATAAAAATAGGTGAAAAATATAAAATATTTTGTCTAAAAATTGCCCAGGATGGCAAAACAGGGAGAATATAAATATGAGGGAAGTTCAGCTTAAGAGAATATACCGGCATTTTAAGGGCGATTTTTATTTGGTGGAGGACGTGGCAAAACATTCGGAAACCGGCGAGGACTATGTGGTTTATCGCAAGCTTTACGGGGACGGAGGGCTGTGGATCCGCCCAAAATCCATGTTTTTGGAGGAAGTGGATCGGAAAAAATATCCTCAGGCGGAGCAGAAATACCGGTTTGAACTGCAAGAGATTGAAAGTGTAAATAAACGATAGGAGGTTTGAAGATGAAGCAGGTATATGAGTTTTTAAAAAAGGCACAGACATACTATTTAGCAACTGTAGAAGGCGATCAGCCGAGAGTGCGTCCGTTTGGGACCGTCAACCTTTTTGAAGGCAAGCTGTATATTCAGACAGGAAAAATAAAACCGGTGTCCAAACAGCTTATGGCAAATCCCAAAGCAGAAATCTGCGCATTTAACGGCGATGAATGGATTCGTGTTTCCGGAGAACTGGTGGAAGATGATCGGGTAGAAGCAAGAAAATCCATGCTTGACGCTTATCCGGATCTTCGCCGTATGTATGATGAAAATGACGGCAACACACAAGTGTTTTATTTTAAAAACGCAACTGCGGTAATCTCTTCTTTTACCCACGAACCGACCAAAATTCAATTTTAATGCCATGAAAAAAGAAGAGCTGTTTCGGTGGGTTAAGAACACATACGGCATAGAGCCGGACTATCCTTTTTCAGAGGGTGACAGCGCTGTGCTGCGGCATGAGGATAACCGCAAATGGTTTGGACTTGTGATGCATATAACCGGGGATAAACTGGGGCTCAAAAGCCGGGCAGCAGTAGATGTCCTCAATGTGAAATGCGACCCGATTATGATTTATGTGCTTTGCCAGCAAAACGGTTTCTATCCGGCGTACCATATGAACAAGCAGCACTGGGTGTCAGTTTTGCTTGACGGTTCAGTAAAGGCGGAGGAAATAAAGCCTGTGCTGGATAGGAGTTATGAGCTGACCAAGTGCAAAAAGGGTAAAAATACGGGGGGGTTGTAACCGGACATAAAAAAATAAAATCTTTTCCGTGCAGGAGTGAAAGCCGGATTGTTTCCGGTTTTAGCTCCTGTCTTTTTTTGCATACATCTGCCGGATTTCATCCTCTGTAATTTCACCATGCTCTTTTTCAAACTTATCAATCAGCGACCGCATTAAAAACAAAATCTGCCCGCTTCCGCTTCTGCCGTTGTATTTTGAAACAAAGTAGAACTTATCCAGCATATCAGAATCCGCTTTAATGCTTAAATGTTTTGTCTTGCCCATATTATCAATCCTTATTTTTAGTCTTAAAAACATGAATTACAAGTTGATTTTACACTAAAATAATGATATAATGTAAAAAAGAACTAAATTTAGACTAAATTTTAGTCAAAAAGAGGTGCCGAAAGCGGATGAATAATTTACGTTCTAAGATTCATTACTTGTATAGACTGACAGCTAAATTGAATCTATATGTATCTTGCTGTCAACCTGTTACAACAAAAGTTGCACAAAAAATAATAGAAATTGATAATGTAACAAAAGAAATTTCTCAGGAAATTAACAAATAATGAAAAGATATAACCTCGCTGTGATGTCCCCCACCTCTTAGGTGGCGGGTACCGCTTTCAAAGAAGCAAGCGGCGGGCATATATCCCCCGCTTCGCGAGGTTGAAACGCTTTTTATGAGGCTTTCGCTTGTGCGAAAGCTTTCAATGAAATCTCGCTTCGCGAGGTTGAAACGCTTTTTATGAGGCTTTCGCTTGTGCGAAAGCTTTCAATGAAATCTTGTTATAATTTCTTAAGGCTAATTTTTGGCATTATAAAAATACCCAAACCAAGAACACGATTTTTTACGGAAATAGTGCATGCTTGGCCTCCTGCCACCATTCCACCAGTTTAAATGCCGGCTTTATTACAACCTCACTGTCACCGGTTTGTATCATCTCAAACGTTTGTTCTTCCATGCCTTCTTTCAGCCTTTCCATTTCTTCCTGAGACAGTGTCCCTTTGGTTTCGCTGGTAAAACACAGAGGCGGATACATGACACACCACCAATTTTGCCCTTTTCCCTCTCCAATAATAATTCGCAGCGCATCGTAGTTTCCTGCCGGAAGCATGATGTGCTCATATTGTTTTGTCGGAAAGTAAAAATTCCCTACTACTGCCCGGACTTCATACTCAAACCCGTTTGCTTTGATTTCCTCCCGGCACACAGTTACAAATTCCGTCAAATGTTTTTGTATCTCGCTTTTATCCAGTTGTTCCAGTTCTTCGCATTCCCGCACATAGGCAAGCAATCGGTCGCGTACGGCGAGCTTTAAATTTTGATCCTCTTCGCTGTCGCTGTTTGCTAAGATGTGCAGGCGGACAATATTTTCCGAAAGATCCGACACTGCCGCTTCCGAACCGTATACCCATATGCCGGCTGCAAAAACCAGCCCCAATACTGCCGCAAATATTTTACTTTTCACCAAAACCGCCTCCGAATTTTGTAATTATTAACATTATAGACAAAATAAACAGAAATAAACCCGAAATATTCTATTAAATCACTATTGCATTTTTATTCATACTTGATGTATAATAATACATGTTTAATTTTGAATCGGAAAGGATCTGTTAAAAATGATTCGTGCTGGAATATTAGGCGCAACCGGATATGCCGGTGTAGAGCTTGTCCGTTTGCTTTCTGCGCACAAACAGGTTACGCTTACCATGCTGGTATCTCAAAGTTATCAAGGAATGAAAATTTCGGAAGTATATCCTTCGTTGCGCAGCATTTGTGACTGCATTTGCGAAGGGCTTGACGCAGACAAAGCGGCAGACGTATGCGACGTAGTGTTTACCGCACTGCCGCATGGCGCTTCCAAAGAGGTGATACCGGCTCTTTATGAAAAAGGGCTGACGGTGATTGACCTCTCCGGCGATTTTCGTTATAATGATAAAGAGGTGTACGCCAAATGGTATGGGCAGGAACACAGCAGCCCTGAACTTTTGGAGATTTCCGTCTATGGTTTGCCGGAACTGCACCGCGAGGAGATTAAAAAAACGCGCCTGATTGGAAATCCCGGCTGTTACACCACTTGCTCTATTATGGGGCTTGCGCCTCTTTTAGCCAATCGTGCGGTTGAGACGAAAAATATTATCATTGATGCCAAATCGGGCGTCTCGGGTGCAGGCAGAGGATTGGGAATTGATTATCATTTTTGCGAATGCACGGAAAATATGAAGGCGTATAAAATTGGCACGCACCGCCACACCTCGGAAATTGAACAGGAGCTTTCTTTGGTGGCGGGGGAAGACATTACGCTGTCATTTACGCCGCACCTCGTCCCCATGAAGCGCGGGATTTTGGCTACGATTTATGCCAACCTTGCCCAGCCGTATACCAAAGACGAACTGATCGCAATGGTAAAAGAATATTATAAAGATGAGTTTTTTGTTCGGGTTTATGCATCTGGTCTGCCGGAAACAAACCATGTTGCCGGCTCCAATTTTGTGGATATTGGCTTAGAAGTTGACAGCCGTTTAAACCGCGTAATCGTTGTTTCCGCGATTGATAATCTGGTAAAAGGCGCCGCCGGACAAGCAATTCAGAATATGAATTTGATCTTTGGCATAAAAGAAACCGAAGGTTTGGACCGCGCCGGACTGTATCTATAAGGGAGGGAACTGTTATGCAGACAATGAACCACTTAATCGAACGCGCAGGAATCCTCATCGAAGCGCTTCCGTATATCCAAAAGCTTTATAATAAAACCGTAGTCGTGAAATACGGCGGCAATGCAATGATCAATGAAGAATTAAAGAACTCCGTTATGGAGGATGTTACCCTTTTAAAATATGTGGGAATGAACCCGGTGATTGTGCACGGCGGCGGACCGGACATCACTGCCGCATTAAACACATATCACATCGAAAGCCGCTTTCAGAATGGCTTGCGCGTAACCGATGCGCAGACCATGCAGATTGCACAGATGGTTTTGGTTGGAAAAACGAACAAGGAAATTGTCGCCCTTTTAAACAAAAAAGGCGGAAAAGCCTTGGGGCTGTGCGGCATAGACGGCGGATTGATTGAATGTGAACCGCTTCGCGAAGACAGCGAAGGAAATCCTGTCGATGTCGGATATGTTGGGAAAATTATCGGAATCAATCAGAAGATGCTGCAAACCTTTGCCAATGACGAATATATTCCCGTTATTGCACCGATTGGGACAGATAAAAACGGACAGAGTTATAACATTAACGCAGATACGGTTGCAAGCGCTGTCGCAACGGCTATCCGGGCAGAAAAGCTGATCTTTTTAACGGATGTAGAAGGGGTAAAAGACAACGATGGAAATATTATTTATGAAATTACGACAGACGACGCAGGAAAATTGATTGAAAACGGGACCATCAGCGGCGGCATGATTCCTAAAGTGCGCGCCTGTTCTGACGCAGTAAAAAAGGGGGTCAACCGCGTTCATATTATCGACGGGCGGATTCTCCATTCGATTCTGCTTGAAATTTTCACAGACACCGGTATTGGAACCATGTTTAAGCAGCCGTCGAAATGGGCGCTTTAAATGACCGTTTTCCGGTAAATATTCAAAACGGCAGGTTATATTAGCAATAAAAATAGCGCCTTGTAAGGCGCCGCATAAAAAGAGGGGAAGGAAGACGGTTGTATAAGGGGGATTATACTTACCGTCTTCCCATTCCTTATACCTTAAGTGTAATGAGGGTATAAGAGTGTTTATGAACAGTAATTATGACGAAGAAAAGAGAAATAAAGTTCCATATTTTTTGGTAAATTTCTTTTCTTCTTTGCCGCTTATTGCTTTTTCAATGTAAATTCTTGTAATTTTTCCTGAATTATAGTATGATAGAGAAAATGAAGTGTTGGAGGCGTTTTTCATGGAAAAGGATAACAAAACTTTGGGGCTGGTGCAGCTGGCATTGTTTTCTGCTATTATTTTAATTATGACTTTTATTCCGTTTTTAGGTTATATTCCGCTTGGATTTACACGAGCGACCATCATTCATATTCCAGTCATTATCGGGTCTTTGCTGCTGGGACCGAAAAAAGGTGCTTTTTTAGGCGCGTTGTTTGGTCTGACCAGTTTGATCAATAATACATTCAATCCCACCGCAACTTCTTTTGTCTTTTCGCCGTTTATTACAATCGGCGGAAACAGCGGCAATTTTTTCAGCGTCATCATTTGTTTTGTGCCGCGTATATTAGTCGGTATTGTTCCTTATTATGTACATAAAGGAATAAAAGCGCTTTGGCGCGGGAAAAAAGGCGGAGAAACCATCAGTCTTTCTATGGCTGGCTTGGCGGGAGCTTTGACAAACACCCTGTTGGTTATGAACATGATTTATTTCTTTTTTGGCAGAGCTTATGCAGAAGCAAATCAAAAATCCATTGAGGTTTTATATGGTTTTATCATGAGTATTATTGGGATAAATGGCGTCCCGGAAGCAATTGTTGCCGCCATTTTAACCGCAGCAATCGGCGGAGCATTGATTCGGCTGCAAAAAAGAGAGAAAGAATAAACGGGAAAAGCGGAGCTTTATGAAAGAGAGCATGCGCTGAAAAATAGATAAGAAAACAGGCATTCGTTGGATAGCAAATAAATGGGCGCCGGTTCACCACAGGGTGAGCCGGCGTTTTTGTGTATTTAATGTCTACTGAACAAATGGTTTTGCGAAACCATTTGTGTGAAATTTACAATTTCACACCTAAAAACAGCATTAAAATGCTATTTTTAGGTT
>CASGBM010000113.1:0-6859 GCA_949299615.1 uncultured Eubacteriales bacterium
TTTTTGCCAATTATGACAATTTTCCTTGCACTTATTATACCACATATTCCCTCAAAAGTCAGCAATAATGCGGATTTTTATTTGTTCAGTAGACATTATATATATCTCTATTTTTTTATATTATAATACAGAAAGCACTATTAACATAAACGCGAGCGCCATTTTCCCCATTGTTATAAAATCAAATTTTTGCATAAAAAATGGAATGACCGTTTAGATAAATCCGTCATTCCGTTTTTATTTTAATAACCATATTCCTCTGTCAGGGAATCGTCCTGATTAATCCAGCGTTCCACATTAATTACACGGAACCGGTCTTTGGTATCCCGAACAATCACTTCCTTAATTCCGGCATTAATGATCATGCGTTTGCACATCGCACAGCTGGACGCGTTTTCCACAATTTTACCCGTTTTGGCATCAATTCCCACCATGTACATCGTAGAACCGATCATATCCCTGCGTGCAGCGCTGATAATACAATTGGCTTCCGAATGGACCGACCGGCACAATTCATAGCGTTCTCCGCGCGGAATATTCAGCTTTTCCCGCATGCAGTAGCCCAAGTCGATACAATTTTTACGTGCACGCGGCGCACCAGTGTAACCCGTTGAAATAATTTCATCATTTTTTACTAAAATAGCCCCGTAATTCCGGCGCAGGCAAGTTCCTCTTCCGGCTACTGTCTGGGCAATATCCAAATAATAATTAATCTTATCGCGACGTTCCATCCTTCTTCCTCCTTTTTTGAAAACTATAAGAAATGTATTTTCTCTTTTTCCGCATATTTTTTGCCGATAAATTCCGCCTCTGTCTGTCCCATATTTACGGCATTTTATTGGTTACTTCGTTCCAAACATACGGTCGCCTGCGTCCCCAAAACCAGGCACAATAAAGCCTCGCTCATCCAACCCTTTGTCCACCGAACAAACATATATTTTCACATCCGGATATTTTCCCGTAATCAAATCAATGCCTTCTGGTGCCGCAATTAAGCTCATCACCCGAATTTCTTTGACCTGATGTTCTTTTAAAATATCCACAGCCGCACAAACGGAGCGCCCGGTTGCAAGCATCGGCTCTAAAATAACCGCTTGCGAACTTTCAATATCCGTAGGCAGCTTACAATAATAATCCTTCGGCAATAACGTTTCCGTTTCGCGGTAAAGACCAATATGGCCGATCTTAATTGAAGGCATAATATTTTCAATGCCTTCCGCCATCGTAAGACCTGAGCGCAGAATCGGCACCAGTGCCATCTTAATTCCGCTGATTACCTTCGACTGTGCGGAAGTAATCGGTGTTTCAATCGTAACCTCTTTTAATGGAAGATCTCTCGTCACCTCATACCACATCAGGGTCGAGATCTCTTTTACCAACTCACGAAATTCTTTAATACTGGTTTGGCTGTCCCGCAGCATGGTAATTTTATGCTGGATCAGCGGATGCGTCATTTCAATAATTTGATTCATATCTAATCCCCCTGTTTTTCTAATGCGTGTATTTTATCCACTCTGGTTTGGTGGCGTCCGCCTTCAAACGTTTCATTCATATAAGCTTTTAAAATGGAAATCGCAAGCTCACTTCCGGTCACTCTGCCGCCAAAAGCAATCATATTCGCATTATTATGACGTTTTGCCATTTGCGCAGCATATTCAGTGCCCAACAGCGCACAGCGAATGCCATTTATTTTATTTGCCGCCATCGATATTCCGATTCCCGTTCCGCAAATTAAAATTCCAAACTCATACTTGCCAGTCAAATATTCCTTGCAGGTCTTTTCCGCAATGTCCGGATAGTCAACGGAACCGGTACCATATGTACCGCAGTCTAAAACTTCCTTTCCCGCAGATTTTAAATAGGCCACCAGCGTTTGTTTCAGCTCAAACCCGCCATGGTCGCAGCCAATTACAATCATTCTTTTTTCCCTCCGTGTTTTTCCTGATATTCCCGTTCTGCCTGCGACACACGCAGGTAAAGCGGCGTAATTTCTTCATATCGTTCCCATCCGTTTTGCATAACCTTTTGTTCACACAGCAGGGCAAGATTGGACGCCGATATTATATTCTGCCTGTTTGATGCAAACCGGGCTTTCTTTCCAAGCGTATCTTGTATTAAATTTCGGTGTATAACCGCTCCGTCGCCGACAAACAAACATTCCTTTTCCGATAGTGTTTCTAAAAGAGAGGTTATTTTCATAACGCTGGGACGGATTTGGGCAACGAATCCCTGACTGCAGCAACCATACGCCGCACAAAACACCTCATCCACACGGGCAAAAATGACCGGCACCACTGTTCCGGGAAAGGAGGAACAGCCAAATGCAAGCGTTTCTAAACTATTTGCCGTGACCACCGGCTTTTCCAGTGCCTGCGCAAAGCCCTTAATCGTAGCAGCTCCAATCCGGACTCCTGTAAATGACCCCGGTCCGACTCCGCAGGCAAAACCGTCCATATCCTCCAGCGTAAAACCTGTCATCTGAAGCATTTGCTCCAGCATGGGCAGAAGATGCGCCGAATGGGTTCTTTTTTGATTTATGGTATATTCGCAAACGACACCGCCGTTTTCAACCACTGCCGCGCTGGCAGCCTGAGACGATGTGTCCATTCCAACTAGCAGCATATCAGCAAAGCTCCTCTATGGTAATTTCCCTCGCATCCGCTTGTTCTCCGCTGCAGCGCACAATCGTGATGCAGTATCGTCTGGCAGGCAAAAAGGAAGAGATTTTTTCCGGCCATTCCATCAAGCAGACCGCACCGGAATTGAGGTAATCGTCAAAGCCGATTTCCAGTAATTCCTCTTCTTCCTCCAAGCGGTAAAAATCAAAATGATATATCACAGAACCATTTGCTCCGCTATATTCGTTCACAATGGTAAACGTGGGACTGTTTACCATCTCTTCCACACCAAGCTGCCGGCAAATCCCTTTGGTAAATACCGTTTTGCCCGCACCCAAATCACCGGACAGGCACACGACATCACCCGGCATTAGACCGCGTGCAAACTCTTTTGCCAAAGCCAGCGTTTCCTGCTCGCTGTGTGTAATCATCTTTTTCACGGTGCTACTCCGTTTCGTCCGCCGCAGGCGCTACCGGTGTAATTGGCTCTGATACCTGTGTCGCAGGCGGTTCTGTCGGCGCAGGCGGTTCTGTTGGTGCAGGCGGCTCAGGCGTCGGTTCCGGAGTGGGAGCCGGCGTCGGCTCCGGCTTAGGTGTCGGCGCCTTGGTTGGTGCCGGCGTATTTGCTGCCGGTTTCCGAGTTGCCGCTGACTGGGAGGATCCAGACGAAGAAGATGAAGAGGACGAAGACGAAGATGAGGACGAAGACTGGGTGGGCCTTGACGTTGCAATCGGCATTTGGGTAGGCGTCTGTCCTTTGGCAAGTTCTTCTTCTAACTCTTTTATCTTCTCATCTTTCTCTTCTACAAGCGCAATCAGTTCCTTCTTAGACAATTTGTTTAGATCCACCGCCGGAGAACTGGTCGCCGAAGGAACGCCGGAAGACGTTGCAACATCCGGCTCTTGATTGGAGCGAAGCGACAATGTAGTAATCCAAAAAGATAAGAAAAACAGCGCTATTAATAATACAACAACCCCTATCGCAAGCAAAATTTTCTTGCCGCGGCTCATGGACTTTTTCCCGTATTTAGCCATAATTACCTCCAAAAATATCTTTGCAAATTACAAATATTTTAAGATTATTTTATCATATTATACCGTTAAAGTAAAGAAAAATAGGGATTCAAAATGATTTTTTTGACATTTCCCTGTATTTGGTGTAAAATGCTTATAAACAAAAAGAAACAATCAGAAGGAGATTTTAAATGGACAAGATAGCTAGTTTTACGATAAATCACAAAAAACTGGAGCCGGGAATTTACCGTTCCCGTATTGACGGTGATATCACCACCTATGATCTGCGCACGAAAAAGCCGTATGCCGAAGAGGTCATGGACAACGCAACCTGTCATACGGTTGAACACATGTTTGCAACCTTGATCCGCAACGGTGATTTAAAAGAACAGGTGATATACTTTGGTCCTATGGGTTGCCAAACAGGGTTTTATTTGTTGGTTCGCAATGCGGACCACCGTCTTGTGCTGAGTGAAATCAAGCGGGTGCTTCAGGCTATTATTGATTACGAAGGGGAAGTTTTCGGAAATTCGGAAATAGAATGCGGCAACTGTCACAATTTAGATCTTGACAAGGCGAAAAAACTATGTTCCGTTTATTTAAAACAGATCTACGACAAATCGGAACGTGATTTATATTACGCAGATTAAATTTTAAAAAAAGAATAAAAAGACTTTACGAAATATAAATTTTATAGTAAAATAAAACAGTTAACAGACAAAAAACGAAAAAGGGGATATGAAAATGAAAAAACTGTACAAAGCGCTGGCGCTGGTATTTGCGCTCGCAATCTGCATGACTGCCTGCTCCCAGGCGCCGGTTTCTGACGATTCGAAAACCAGCGCACCGCAAAACAGCACGGCATCGGACCTCGATTATATCAAAGACAAAGGCGAAATGATTGTCGGCATCACCGAATACGAACCGATGAACTACTTAGACGACAAGGGCGAATGGACCGGGTTTGACACGGAGTTTGCGCAAATGGTAGCGGAAAAACTTGGCGTTACGGCAAAGTTTATCGTCATTGATTGGGACGGGAAAATCATGGAGCTGGATTCCAAAGCCATTGACTGTGTTTGGAACGGCATGACTCTGACCGACGAAGTGAAAAACGGCATGAGCTGCACGGATCCTTACGTTGTAAACGCACAGGTGTTAGTGATGCCGGCAGATAAGATTGACAATTATAAATCGGTGGAAGACTTAAAAGACCTGACTTTTGTGGCAGAATCCGGCTCTGCCGGCGAAGCAGCCATTCAGGATGCCGGCTATAGCTGCACAGCGGTTACCACCCAGGCAGATTGCCTGTTAGAAGTTTCCTCCGGCGCAGCAGACGCTTGCGTCATTGACAACACCATGGCAAACGCCATGACCGGTGAGGGAACCAGCTATGCCGATTTAAAACCAGGGCTTGCCCTTACTTCTGAAGATTACGGAATTGGTTTTAGAAAAGGATCTGATGTGACGGTAGAAGTAAACAAAATTATAAAAGAGCTCAAAGCGGATGGCTCGCTTCAGGAACTTGCTGACAAATATCAGCTGACATTAGCTGAGTAATTTTTCCGCATAAGAAAACGGAGGCCGCGGTAAAATGAGCGCAGTCTCCGTTTTCTGCGATATGGAGGTCGTTTTGCTTTATGTTTTGGACTGTAACACTCTCTCTGTTAGAAGGTTTTGGCGTAACAGCCAAAATCTTTGCACTTACCCTTTTGTTTGCCCTGCCGATTGGGCTGATTATGAGTTTTGGTTCTATGAGTAAATTTAAGCCGCTCAAATGGCTGGTAAAAATTTTTGTCTGGATTATCCGGGGAACGCCGCTCATGCTTCAGCTGATTGTCATATACTACGGTCCGGGGCTGATCGGCGCGTGGGCGGCCAAACTCTCGTATACCAATGCCCTAATCAGCTGGATTGGCACATGGGGTGTGCCGGAACGTTTTTTTGCAGTTATGGTGGCCTTTATCATTAACTATTCCTGCTATTTCTCAGAGATATACCGCGGCGGCATTGAAAGCATGTCGCGGGGACAGTATGAAGCCGGTCAGGTTTTAGGGTTTACCAAAATACAGGTTTTCTTTAAAATTATTTTGATTCAGGTAATCAAAAAAATTCTCCCTGCCATGAGCAACGAAATTATAACTTTGGTGAAAGATACCTCGCTTGCGAGAATTATTGCAGTATATGAAATTATTTGGGCGGCGCAGGTGTTTATCAAGCGTGACGGGCTGATTTGGCCACTGATCTATACGGGCGCATTTTATTTGGTATTCTGTGGTTTGCTCACTTTGCTGTTTGGATTCTTTGAGAGAAAGCTTGACTATTATAAAGGGTAAGGAGATACGGCTATGATGGTGCTTGAAGCAAAAAACATAAAGAAAAACTTCGGGAAATTAGAAGTTTTAAAAGGCGTGAGCCTGTCTGTATCCAAAGGAGATGTCATTGCAATTATTGGTCCTTCCGGCTCTGGAAAAAGCACATTTTTGCGCTGTATGATCAATTTGGAAAAAGTGAGCGGCGGTGACATTGCAATTGACGGAGAACCGGTTGTGACAGGCGGAATTTATGTAAAATCCCAGCAGGCAAAAGACGCGTATAAAAAATTAGGAATGGTATTTCAAAATTTTAATTTATTTCCACATATGTCTGTCATTGACAACATCACCTCTGCACCGATCCATGTGAAAAAAATCCCGGCGGCAGAGGCAAAAGAGCAGGCGCGCAAACTTTTGGCCCAGGTAGGCCTTTCGGAAAAAGAAAATTCTTATCCGTTTGAGCTTTCCGGCGGCCAGCAGCAGCGGGTGGCAATCGCAAGGGCGCTGGCTCTTAAGCCCGACATCCTGCTTTTTGACGAACCCACCTCAGCCCTGGATCCGGAGCTGACCGGCGAAGTGCTTGCCGTAATCCGCAATTTGGCACAAGAGCACATGACGCTTTTGATCGTGACGCACGAAATGGCTTTTGCGCATGATGTAGCAAATAAAATTGTATTTATGGATAAAGGCGTTATTGCGGCAGAAGGGTCGCCGGACGAAATTTTCTGCAATTGTCCCAATGAGCGTGTCAATGCTTTTTTAAAAAATTATAATCAATAAATGCGTGAAACAAAAGACCGGAATAACCGGTCTTTTCAGACTGTAGATAAACCTATCTTTTCGCAATTATGGGGAGTTGTCAGAGGGGAAACCCCTCTGTACTTAAATATGCGGTTTTCGTGGGCGTGTACC
>CASGBM010000113.1:6886-12183 GCA_949299615.1 uncultured Eubacteriales bacterium
GCGGAGAGCGCCGTGCGAACGAAAGCCCTTGTTTTCAAGCGAAAACTCTTGAAAAGAGGTTTCGACTTGAAGCGTGTCGACTTTATCGACACGCTGAAAAGACCGGAATAACCGGTCTTTTTCTGTTAGTCTGGATATGTTTTTATGATTTCCATGGATATAGCATTACAAATACCCGTTTGGTTTGTGCGCAGTTCCTCTGCTCTTTATGCTCTTTTGGCTTTGCTGTTTTTTAAATTTGCATATCCTGCGTAGGGTGCGGCCCCTGGAGGGTCTGCCCCGTGGGGTACGCACCGCAAAAGTTCGCACTGCGCTGCGGCTATCAAATAACAGGGCGCACCACCGGCACGGGACGTCGTGACGCCGTCCCCTACAAAAATCCGTTTGGTTTGTGCGCAGTTCCTCTGTCTTTTATGCCCTTTTGGCTTTGCTGTTTTTTTAAATTTGCATATCCTGCGTAGGGTGCGGCCCCTGGAGGGTCTGCCCCGTGGGGTACGCACCGCAAAAGTTCGCACTGCGCTGCGGCTACCAAATAACAGGACGCACCATCGGCGCGGGACGTCGTGGCGCCGTCCCCTACAGACAACAAAAAACGTTTTAAAACACATTTTCAGCCATCGCATTGCATGACTTCACAACCTGAAAAGGTCGGAATAATCACGCTCTTTTTATTTTGTGCTAGGATAAAAACTGCTCCAGTTTACTGCACAATTCCTCTGCCGCTTCTTGCGCAAATTTTACATTCTGGTTTTCCGCCACGATCCGAATCCGGTTCTTTTTTTCGTCCGGCATAACCAGAACCCAACCATCGCCGCTTTTGAGTGCAACACCGCCGTCGGCTTCGATTTCTGCCGCTTCTGAATTTTCAATCAGCTGCCGCATAACCGAACCTTTCTGCTCCGGCTTGCACTGAATATAGCGGCTGATTTTATGCATGACCGGTAGCAGTTTGAGCACCTCCGACAACGCACAGTGGTTTAAATAAAGAAATTCGCAGATTCGCACCGCGGCGCGGATATAATCAAAACAAAGCGCATACTGCAACCGGGAAACCGGCGTATTTTGTGCTGCAACGCGTTTTTCCAAATCCCGGCTGTTCACTCGAATAATGCTGCCTCCAAGACTTCGCGCCACAATATTGACTGCCTCAGAAGCATCGGTCGGCACATAAAAACTGGAACCATGCACTGCAGACAGCGTAATCAGTGCCGATAGCGCCCAGTATTGATCTGCGCTGAGTCTTTTTCCCATATCGTCAAACAAAAGACAGCGCCCTTTAAAATCAATTTCAATTCCAAAATCCAATTGGTGTGTCTGTATCAATTCCGGCAGCAAAGCAGAGTCGTTGGTAAATAAAAACATAATTCCCAGCATACTTCCCAGCTTTTTGAAACATTCGCACACAGCCGTAGAGTCTGTGCACACTCCCACAGAAAAATTCAGACGTTTATAGTGGGTATACGTCAGCACATCTTTTAAATAATAATCGGAAATGTCATTGACAGTGACCGGCAAAACGGTTTTGTCGGGCGCAGTATAAGAAAAACTGCCGCTATCTAAAGATGATTTTACCTGCCGTAAAATATCTTTCGGCGCAGGTGCGCCGGAAGAATCGAGCAATTCCGCCAGAAAATGATCTTTCTCCACAGAAACACTGATGGCGCCATCCGCATGAAGATGCCGCACCGCAAACTTTGCAGCATTTCTGTCATTTGTACCGCACAGGTGATACACTTTGGCGCCGGAGGCAATCAATCCGGAAAGCATGGCAAACTTTAGGCTCATACATTGGGGCAGGTCCGGAAAGTTTAAAATAATTTTTGGCTGTTTACCAAACGCTCCACAAAAAGCCGACGCAAGGCAGACAGCAAAAGAGGGAGTAATGTCCTGATGCATAAATCCGCTGATTTTGTTGTGATCCATTTTTTCCGCACCGCTGTTTTCTGCTTTTTCCAGTGGCTGGTTGCTTCCAATGATTGTTTGGTACAGCCGCGTATTTTTTTCTACTTTTGCATTCTGCCAGACTATGCAGTCTTTTAACGAAACATGATCTCCGATTTGACAGCCATCCCCAAGGACACAGTAAGGAGATAGTTCTGCCGACTCACTGATTTTACAACCTTCTCCAATCAAAATGCCTTTTTCTAAAATGTGCGGTTCTATTGCCAGATCTACTTTTTTTTCAAAAATATCCCTGTGGCACCTGCGGTAAGCGTCTACGTTGCCGACGTCACACCAATACGCCTCCGAATTCCAGCCGAAAATCGGGCTTCCCAGCCGCAGCATCTGCGGAAACAGATCTTTTGCAAAATCATAGGGCTGGTGCGGTGGGATCATAGAAAAAACGGATTTTTCTAATATATAAATTCCGGTATTCACACGGTCTGTGCACACCTCGTCCCAATCCGGTTTTTCAATAAAATGCAGGACATTTCCCTCCGCCGATGTGATTACCGCACCGTAATCCAAAGGGTTTTGGGAAGAGGAAAGAACAATCGTAGCCGCCGCATTTTTTTGTGCATGAAATGAAGCAGCGGCGCTAAGGTCCATGTCTGTTACGGCATCTCCGCTGAGAACGATAACCCTGTCTTTTACAAACTGCTCGGCGAGTTTTACGCTTCCGGCAGTTCCAAGCGGTTCTTTTTCTGTAAAATAGGTCAGGCGGACCCCGAAACGGCTGCCGTCTCCAAAATACTCCTGAATAATCTCCGGACGATAGCATAGCGTTATCCCAATGTCCGTAATTCCATGCTTTTTTAACAATTCCATGATATAAAAAAGCATGGGCCGGTTCATTACGGGAAGCATGGGTTTGGGAACGGAATTGGTCAAAGGGCGCAGGCGTTTTCCCTCTCCGCCGGCTAAAATTATGGCTTGCATCGCAATCTTCCTTCCTTATCTTAATGATATTTAGTATGGATAATTTTGATGAACTTATACAAAAATTACCGTTTTTTCGCCGGTTTTATCTGCATATATTAAAAGATTATTAAATATCGACCGGCTGCATTGACAAAGAATATGAAAACAAATATAATGAAGCTGAAAAATTACATTAAGGGGGCATTTCTTATGAAAAAAGCACGAAAAGGGATTGCATTTTTGTTATGTGCGCTGATGATAGTTTTATCAGTCCCTGCATTTGCAGCAGCGGACGACGACATCAAAGCGGCTATGAACGAAAACATTACCAGCGCAGATATTGTTATGAACCTAGAGATGGGCGTTCAGAAGATGAGCAATGAACTAAAAACAGTTTTTGGAATCACAACAGAAGAACTGCCTTTGATGAGCGCAGATTATGATATGGCGCTCAAAGCCAGCGAGGATCAGCTCATCATGCAGATGGCGGTTACCGCGCTCGTAAAAGCGACCGGTATTCCGGATACTTCCGTTGAAGTGTACGCTGACATGGATTTAAGCGACAGCGAAAATCCCAAAATGCAGTACATAACCAAAACCAACGGCTATGACAAGTACATTGTAATGAACGAAAGCGATTTTCCGGGATATGAGCAGATGTTGGAAAGCTTAAAAGCGTATACACCGGAGAAAATGCAGGAAATTAACAAAAAGCTGGAAGAAATTCTGCCGGAAAAAGAATTTGTTCTGGAAAATGACGTTTATACCATGACGTTTACAGAAGAAGAACTGAAAAAAGCGGCAAAAGATTCGATGCTTGTCTTAGAAGATGTTCTACTTCCAATCTTTGTTGGCACAAAAGATATGATCAGTGCAACCGAGGCCTCTGATACCGCTGTTACAGACGAAATGCGTACTCAGTATCAAGAGCAGGTGGAAAAATGGGCAGAAGCTCTTGACAGTGTGAAACTGTTTGCAGAAGATGCATTGGTCGTAAGCGCAACGCTCGATGACGAAAAACATTTAAACACGATGGATATCAGCATGAATCTTGCAACGAACCTAAACGAAGTAATTACTGCTGTTTCTCCGTTGATCGAAACTCCGCAAATGGATACTGAAAATTTGACCGAAGAAGAAAAAAGTGTGCTGGAAGAACAGAAAAAAGAAACCGACGAATTCATCGCCAGCATTACAAAAGAAATTTCTGATGTGGAAGCTTCCTTGAAGCTGAGCATGGAGATGAGCAATGTAAACGGTGATGTTACCGTAACATTCCCAACTTTAACAGAAGAAAATTCTATATCTATGAAAGATTTCATGATTGACGATTCCAAAATCAATGTTCTCTATAACGGTGTGCGCGTTCAGTTTGACGACGTTGAGCCGATTATCGAAGGCGACCGCGTTTTGGTTCCGCTTCGCAAATTCTGCAACGTCATTGGAATTTCTGACGAAAACATCGGTTTTGAAAACGGCGTTATTACTATTGCCAACGGGGACACCACCATGGTTTTGACCATCAATGAAACCGCAGTTACCAAAACAACCGGCGACCAGACGGAGACCATTGAATTAGATGTTCCGGCAACCATTCTAAATGACCGTACACTGGTTCCGCTCCGGTTTGTCAGTGAAAACTTTGGACATTTGGTTACCTTTACCCCGATCGAAGGAAAAACAGGCTCTATTATCACGATTGTACCCGGCGGCGCAGCCGGGTCAAGCTCATCCGGCCCTGTTGATGTAGATGACACAGAGGATGAAACTGCTACTTTAGCAATTGATGAAAAATTTACATTCCCTTACGCCGTATGGGGCGCTGATTGGGCGGAAATTCAATCAAAATGCGAGCTGGAAGGCGAAGAAACAACCTATTCTGACGGCAGAGCTTCCGTTCAAATCGACAATCTTGACTTTTTTGGCACACCGGTAACCGCCGTGCTGTTATTTGATCGTGCAGACAGCGAAACTCCCGGTTTATATGAAATCCAGTTGCTTTTTGATGACGCAGAAGAAGAAGCTCTGCTCGCTGCCATGGAAAAAGTATACGGCGAACGCAAAGATTATTTCTTAGATAAGGACGGGATTGAAAATCCGCTTACTCCAGCCGGCTGGACCAGTCCGGAAACACTGGAAAAAACGTTAACCGAAGCACAGATTAATCTGCTGAAAGAACAATATCCGGACATAGAACAGACCAGGATGGATGCGATTATGCGTCAGCCTTTGGTAGAGATTTTATTTGATGAAGAAGAAAACAGGGTAGTAATTTCCGGAAGTACAGCGGTTGCCGCACTGGAAGTAATCAGCAGCGAAAATCAATAAAACAAAGTATTTAAATAATGACTGCTGAACAATTCTGAAACGCAGCCGCATAGCGGTTTGTAAGCGTTTCAGAATTGTTTAGGTGCAAGGTTTTTGTGCTTTTTTTG
>CASGBM010000114.1 GCA_949299615.1 uncultured Eubacteriales bacterium
GCTTTTGGGACGAAACGGTGCAGGTAAGACGACGCTTTTTAACTGTTTAAACCGCGACTTGAAAGCTGACAGCGGCAATTTCTATATTGAAGAAAACGGGCAGCGGCGCGGGGTAAACGCCGACGACATCGGCTATGTTCTCTCAACGCCTACCGTGCCGGAATTTTTGACGGGGCGGGAGTTTTTGAAATTCTTCATAGATATCAACGAAAAATCCATTTCGGACAAAAAGCCTATTGACGAATATTTTGATTATATGAGCATTGCGCCCGAGGACCGCGATAAGCTCTTAAAGGACTATTCCCATGGGATGAAGAACAAAATGCAGATGCTTGTAAACATCATAGCAAAGCCGAATATCCTGCTTTTGGACGAGCCGCTCACCTCCCTTGACGTGGTGGTGGCGGAGGAAATGAAGCAGCTGCTGCGCGCCCTGAAGAACGAGTGTATCATTATCTTTTCCACCCATATCCTCGACCTTGCGCTTGACCTGTGCGACGATATCGTGCTTTTAAGCCGCGGCGAGCTGGAGCTGGTGGAAAAAGCAAACCTTGACAATGAGGACTTCAAGGGGAAAATCATAGAAGCGCTGCGGGAGGACGGGAATGAATAAGACGCTGAAAATCTCCTTTGCGCTTAAAAATACATACCGTGTGAACGGCATTTTATACGCCTTAAAGCAGATGCTGATTATCAAAACGATCCTGCCATCGGCGTTGTACGGCGCAAGGGGCTTGAAAATATTTGCAAATATCCTGTCGGGGCTATGGGAAATACTGTCGGCGTTTTTGGGGAAGCTTATCTATCTGATGTGCATCTGCGCGATTGCCGCATACGGATATGATGGGTATCCTGATAAAGGCGGATTGTTTTTGCATATGCTGCTGTTCCTGACCGTGATCGGGGCGTTTATGAATACCAATTTATTTAGCCCCACCAAGGAAAAATATTACGCGGTATTCCTCATGCGTATGGACGCAAAAGAGTATATCCTGATAAATTACGGCTATGCGATTTTAAAGGTCATCATAGGCTTCCTGCCTTTTACGCTGTTGGTGCGGGGCCTGCTCGGGCTGCCGCTGTGGCTCGGGATCATCCTGCCTTTTTCAGTCGCGGGGCTAAAGCTGTTTATCGCGGCCACTTCTCTTTGGGATTATGAAAAAAGAGGATTTGCATATAACGAAAACAAGCTCGGTAAATTCCTGTGGGCGCTTGCGGCGCTTATGCTCCTGCTTGCTTTCGGGCTGCCGGCTGTAAATATTGCCGTGCCGCAAATTGTGAGCACAGCGTTGTTTGCCGCCTTTGTCCCGCTGGGGATCATCGGCGCCGTTAAGGTCATAAGATTCGATGAATACAAGGCGGTGTTCCGGGATTTGTTCGCGCAGACGCAGCCCTTTGCCGATAAAAAGACGCAGGCCCTGCGAAAACAATCGGAAAAGCATATATCGGCGGATACGAGTATTACAAGCAGCCGCAAAGGCTTTGAATATTTAAACGAGCTGTTTATCAAAAGGCATAAGGACATCCTTTGGAGCGCGTCAAAGACGATTACATACGTATGCCTTGTGTTGATCGCCGGAGCGGCTGCAGCCTTGTATGCGTTCCCGGAATTTAAGGAAGAAACCAACCATCTGATATTAAACTGGCTCCCGTATTTTGTGTTTATCATGTACATCATAAACCGCGGCACGGGGTTTACGCAGGCGCTGTTTGTAAACTGCGACCACAGCCTTTTGACCTACCCGTTCTACAAGCAGCCGGGAATGATTTTAAAATTATTCGCGATCCGCTTAAGGGAGATCATGAAGATCAACGCGCTGCCGGCCCTGGTTATCGGCGCGGGGCTGGCGCTGTTGCTTTTTATCACGGGAGGGACGGATAACCCGCTTAATTACGCGGTCATTATCGTATCGATCCTGTGCATGAGCGCGTTTTTCTCGGTGCATTACCTGACGATATATTATCTGATGCAGCCGTACAACGCCGCAACGGAGATAAAAAACGGGATGTACCAGGTGGTAAAGGCTGCAACATATGTTGTCTGCTATTATATGATCAAGGTCAGGATGCCCGCGATTATTTTCGGTACGGCTGCTATCGCGTTCTGCGTTCTGTACTGCATGATTGCGTGTATATTGGTTTACCGTTTTGCTCCGAAGACATTCCGGCTGAGACAGTAAACTTTATATAAAAAGAATTTAACAAGGAGAGATTAAGTATGAAAAAAAGAATTATTTCGCTTATATTGTGCGGACTAATGCTTGTAAATGTACCCGCAGTATTTGCACAAGGCGAAGATACAACTGTAAGTGAGAATACCGTACAGTTTCAAGGTGAGGAATTTGACCGTTCCGATCTGTCGCAAGAAACACTGGAATGGCTTGACTGGTACAACGGTCTTTCCGAAGAGGAGCAGTTAAGTGTCAGCTCTGTACCGGCTGAACTGTGGGATGGCACTACACCGACAGTCACTGATGCAGCAGCGGATGAGGACGCGACAAGAGGAGAGGTCGCCGCGATGCTTCTGCAGGCAGCAGACGATTATAATCCAGGAGTAGAAAAAACAGATATCATCAAAGGCTATGAGGACGGGCAGCTTCACGAGGAGTGGAATGTTACCCGTGCCGAGGCTCTGGTGATGCTAAAGAGAGCATTCGGCGAGCTGCCCGAGCCGACCGGACACAACGCACGAGTTGCCATCCCGGCCGAAAACTTTACTGATATTCCGGAGTGGGCCCAGACAGAGCTTGCCGATGTGTTTGATGCAGGGATTGTTGCAGGAACGGCGGAGGGTATCTTCTCACCTGACGAAAATGTGACGATCGGGCAGATGGAACTTTTCATTGAGCGCGTGTATTCACTTTTTGGAACCAATCTGAAGGACGATTTTTATGCCACTGTGAACAAGGATACGCTCAACAATTTGCAGATTCAGCCCGGGCGTGTCATCAGCGGTTCCTTATATGACCTGCAGGACAAGAGCACTGAAGCGGTTGACGCTATTATTCAGGAGATTATTAGCGGAAGCTATGAAAAGGGTACAAAAGAACAGAAGATTGCCGATTTTTATAAAAACGTGGCCGATATGGACTCGAGAAATGAGATCGGAGCCGCACCGCTTACCCCCTATCTGGAACTGATTGATACCGCCGAGACCATAGATGATCTCATTGAAATCCAGAGCAAATTGGTTGATGAATTGTATATCTATCAATATATGGGGTTTGGTCTTACCATCGACATGAAGGACAGCACGAAATACACGCTGGTCTTTTCACCGATTGCCATCAATTTTCCGAAGGATACATACCAGAACGGAACCGAGCAGCAGATAGAGAGTTATCTGAAGTATATGAAGACGCTGTTCGTTTTAGGCGGCGAAACGGAGGCTGATGCCGAGGCAATGGCAAACGCATGCTTTGAGATGGAAAAGGAATTGTCCGCATCTATGATGAATACGGAAGATTCCGGTAATGTGGATAAGATCTACAATGTATTTACCATGCAGGAGATCCGTGATATGTTCCCGAATGTGGATATGGATGCGGTATTTGCAGATTCCGGTTTGCAGCCGGCGGATGAGATCATCATTGCTGATGTGGGTCTGACAGAAGCGTTTGCGGATTATTTTACGAATGAGAATGTGGACACTTTAAAGGCATGGGCAAAACTGACGGTTCTTCTCAGCTGGGGCGGCGCGTTCAATCAGGAATTCATAGACGCAAGCAATACCTTTAATCAGGAGTTTATGGGTGTGTCCGGCAGCTATACGCCGGAGGAACGTGCGGCGCTCACAGTTCAGAACACTATGCCCGACTATATCGGTGAGCTGTATGCCGAGCGGTATTTTTCCGAGCAGGCAAAGCAGGATGTAGAAAAAATGGTACGTGACATTATCGAGGTGTACAGGACGCGTATCCAAAACCTTGACTGGATGAGCGACACGACCAAGGAACGCGCACTCAAAAAGCTCGACACGATGAAAATTAAAATTGGATACCCGGATAAATTTGAATCTGCTATCGATAATGCTGAGATATTATCCGCCGAAGAAGGCGGCAGCTACTTTACCAATATGCTGGCGATCACAGCGGCGCAGAAGGCAGAAAATATTGCGTTGCAGGGTCAGCCGGTGGATAAGTCCCAGTGGCTGATGTATCCTTTTACCGTCAACGCCTGCTACAGCCCGCAGCAGAATGACATCACCTTCCCGGCTGCCATTTTGCAGGCGCCGATGTATGATGTGAACGCCTCTTACGAGCAGAATCTCGGCGGCATCGGCTATGTCATTGCCCATGAAATCACCCACGCCTTTGACAATAACGGGGCTAAGTTTGACGAAAACGGCAATGCGGCTGATTGGTGGACAGATGAGGACTATGCGGCGTTCCAGCAACTCTGTCAGGAAATGATCGACTTTTATGACGGCGAGGAAGGCGTTCCTGGTATCCCGATGAATGGAACGCTGACTTTAAGCGAAAACGTAGCGGATCAGGGCGCGGCTGCCTGCATTACAGAAATTGTGGCAGGCCTTGAGAACCCCGACTTTGAAACGCTCTACAAGAGCATGGCAAATAGCTGGGCGGCAACCGCCAGCCGGGAATACTGCCAGTATGCGGCGCAGGCTGACGTACACAGCACTGAAAAGCTGCGTGTCAATCGCGTGGTAGTCAACTGCGACGAATTTTATGAAACCTTTGATATCCAAGAGGGCGACGGCATGTGGGTTGCTCCGGAGGAGCGGGTACGCATCTGGTAAACTTATACAGAATAAAAATATCCCTGTCATAAAAGGCGAATGGTAATAAGGAAGTATGTAAAACTATTACTATTTATCGATAAACAGGGTGAAAAATGGAAGAGATACAGGACTTTTTATGCCTGTATCTCTTTTGTTATGTGTGGAAATTTAGGGCAATTTGACCCCTTATTTTATGCGGCTTTCAAGGCTCAAAAACGGCAAAATAATATGTTTATATTCCTACCCGTCAAATCCGCTTTTAATTTTCTACTTTCTGCACATGCGAGTGGATATTTAGAACCTTGCAGTATCAGTAGAACCAAGGGTTTCGGAACGTCAAACTGCGAAAGCAATATAAAACCCTTACCAACCCCCAAAATGACGTTCCATATGTCCACGAGAACAGCCAAAGTCTGCTGCTCTCACTGAATCTATCAAAATTAAACTCCAGTACCGCTTTCTATCACTTTGTCTGCATTTTTTGAGTTGGGCGTAATACGTCGTTTTGTTTCGTCCCCAATATCGTATACTGCCAATTTAATACCAGTCATGCTTTTCGTGTTTATCCAAGCTGGAGATCCGATCCATTTCTTCCTGCGATAATTCAAAATCAAAAATGGAAATATTCTCTTTGATATGTGCAGGATTACTGGAACCGGGGATAATTGCAACGCCTCTCTGCAGATTCCAGCGCAGGATTACCTGTGCAGGGGATTTTCCGTGCGCAGCGGCGATCCCGTAAAGGACAGTATTATTAAGCATTGCCCCTGTATACCCGCGTCCGCCCAGCGGATACCACCCTTGTACTACAATCCCTTTGTTTTGGATATGATCCACCACCGGGCTGTCTTGATAGAAAGGATGTATTTCATTTTGAATGAGAACAGGTTTTATCGAAACATTGGGAAGAAATGCGTCTGTCTCACGAATATAGTAGCAGGAGATGCCCGCGGTGCGTATTTTCCCGGCTCTGATGGCTTTTTCGATAGCTTTGTAAGCTGTCACATCGTTTGAGGACGGATGATGCAGCAGCATCATATCGATATAGCCGATATCCAGTTTTTCAAGGGCCTCGTCAATGGCTTTGGCGGCATGGCTGTACTGATTAGGGTACAGCTTGGTCTGCACAAAGATTTCCTCCCGCGGCACACCGGATTTGCGAACGCCTTCGCCGACTTTCCGCTCGTTTCCGTAAAAGGATGCGGTATCAATCAGGCGGTATCCGCTTTTTATGGCAGCAACCACAGCGTTTGTGCATGTGCTTCCATGCAGGGCATAGGTGCCAAGTCCTACCGCCGGAAGGTCATGTCCGCTGTTTAAGCGTATCACAGGCGCCTCGCCGTTTCTTCCGCTTTTCAAATCAATACCACTCATGCTTTTCACCTCTTTCTAAGTCTGCGATCTGCTGCATTTCTTCATCTGTCAGCTCAAAATTAAAAATATCTAAATTCTCCCGGATATGGTCGGGATTGCTGGATCCCGGATTTACCACAACACCGCGCTGCATATTCCAACGAAGGACCACCTGCGCAGATGTTACGTCATGTGCTGCGGCAATTGAGGAAATCACCTCATCTGCAAACAGCTCGCTTGTATGTCCGCGTCCGCCGAACGGAGAATAACCGTTGACTACGATGCCCAAATTCTGAATATAGGGTACTACCTCCTGTTCCTGATAGTACGGGTGAATCTCATTCTGCACCACGGCGGGGGTAATATTGACTTGTGGTAAGAATTCCTCCAATTCTTCAATATACCAGTTGGAAAGACCAATGGAACGGATTTTGCCATCTTCCACCGCCTGCTCCATAGCGTGATAAGCCTCCACATCCCCTGTACCCGGATGGTGCAGGAGCATCAGGTCAATATAGCCGATGTCCAAACGATTTAAGCAGCCCTCGATAGCCGCTTCCGGGTCATCAAATTCTGTAGGATAGATTTTTGTAGTGACGAAGATTTCTTCCCT
>CASGBM010000115.1 GCA_949299615.1 uncultured Eubacteriales bacterium
CCTAAAAATAGCATTTTAATGCTGTTTTTAGGTGTGAAATTGTAAATTTCACACAAATGGTTTCGCAAAACCATTTGTTCAGTAGACATTATTTATCTGCCGGCTTATTTCTTTTTTATAATTTTCAAAAAATCCTTTCACCCAAACCTCGTTTTCCGCATAGTATGTAGCATAACAAAGAAAAGGAGGTAAGCGTTATGGGTTGCGAAAAAGGTTTCTTTGGTTTTGGCGGAAATAACTGCCTGTGGATCATCTTAATTATCATCCTGCTTTGCTGCTGCTGCGGCGACTAATCGTCTCAGTTTTCCGCCGGCAAATTCCGGCGGCTAAAAAATCCCCGGCGAAAATTTTCGCCGGGGATTTTCTCTGCTTTCAATGTCTGTTAAACCTGTATTTTCGTCCACTTCCCGCTTTTAAACCGAATATATGTCATGATAAAGCGAACCATTTGATCCACCGCAAGCCCAAGCCACGCGCCAAACAATCCCAGCCCCAAGGGATAACAAAACAGCCAGCCAAACCCCGGCCGCACCATTGCAACCGAAATGAGCGACACAAGCGCCGTATAGCGTGTATCCCCCGAACCGCGCAGGCAGCCGGAATAAACCACTTGGGAAATCTGTAAAAACACAACGATTGTCATCATCCTCATGATCATAACTCCGTCATCTAAAATGGGCGTCTCATCTGTAAACATCATAAATATCTGCCGTCCCAGGAAAATGAAAATAATACTCAAAGCCAAAGCAAAAAGGATTCCAAGTCGCTGGCATACCGAGCCATAAATTCTTGCAAGATCCTCCCTTTTTTCGCCTAAGCTCTGCCCCACCAGTGTAACAGAAGCTACCGACAGGCCATCGCCGAACGAAAAGGAAATACTCATGAGGTTCATTCCGATTTGATGCGCCGCAAAAGCAGACGTTCCCAAACGCGCCACGATAATGGAATAAGTCAAAAATCCGATCCGAAGGAAAATTTGCTCTGCAAGCGTGCTGGAGCCAATGTTTAAAATAGCCTTTAAAGAGCGTTTGTCAAACCGGATTTTTTCCACGCTGCGGATACAAATAAACTGCCCCTGATGAAGCACGGAAACAATACTCATAATACACGCGACCACCGTCCCCAAAACGGTAGCAATTGCCGCACCGGAAACGCCGAGTTTCGGAAAGCCAAAATTGCCGCCGATGAGAAAATAGTTAAAAATTACATTAATGACGTTAGACACAATGTTGGTGCGCATAGCAATTTTTGTGTTCCCCGCTCCGCGCTGAGCGGCATTGATCACCAACGACAGCACATTAAATACCATTGCGCCCATTATGATTTTAAAATATGCTACCGCCTCCTCATGCGTATCCTCCGCACTGCCGGCAAGCCGGATAATGGGATCGGCAAATACAACACAAAGAATGCTCACAATTGCTGTTAAAGCCAGCGTAATTAAAATGGACTGCACCAATACGCTGTTTGCGCTTTTGCTGTCCCCTTCCCCTTTTCTCCGCGCAACAATGGCTGATACTGCAACGTTTAAAGACATAAAAATTGCAAGCCCGACAAACTTTGGCTGCGTGGTAAGCCCTACTGCCGCTATGGCAGGTGAACCCAAGCCCCCCACCATCATCGTATCAATCATCCCCACCAGACTGACAAGGAATGATTCTGTAATTGACGGCCAGGCGATTTGCAGCGTCTTTTTTAATATACTTTTCTCCGATGGGATTTCTCCCATCACGGTTCTTCCTTTTAACATTCTGCTGCTGTTAATCAAAAAACTCATCAAAAACAACCCTTTACAAAACTGTGAAGCAAAAAACAACCTGCTGTTTGCGGATGTTCCCAAAAGGAAAGAGCCAAAAGCCAACCGCTTTCAGCTCTGATGAACGCTTTGTTTTCAGCCCACTTTGATTTTATCAATTTCCTTCTGACGGATCTGAATATCAAATTCCGGTTTAAAAGAATCAATTAATTCATTGTATTTATCCTGCATTAAATCGTTTTTAATTGTCTGAACAGCCGTATCATAAACCGTTCCGGAAGTAGGCAGGTCATAGCGTTTGATAATGTGCCAGCCATAACTGGATTCCACCAAATCTGTTGTCTGTCCAATGCCTACGGAAAATGCGCCTTGAGTAAATTCCGTTACCATTTTTCCGCCCTGGCTGTCCATGCTGTTGCCTTCTTTATCAATGACATAACCATCAGGCTGGGAGGTCATACCAGGATCTTGACCATACTGCGCAAGCAGTGTCTCAAAATCCTCACCGGCTTTTACTTTGGCCAAAACTTCATCTGCCAACTGTTTTTGCTGCTCTTTATATTCCTCTGCGGATACTTCATCCGGATTTTCCGTAGCTGCCGGGTCTGCTGTAGCGGTTGCAGACGTATCCTCTTCTTTTGAATTTAAAATCAGGATGTGTTTTACCCGGGCATAATCAGAATTATATTTTTCGGCTACCGCCTCGTCAGAAACTGCCAATTTGTCCGGTTCATTCGTCTGCACGTCCTGCGCATACATGCTTGCCAGCGAAGTTTTTTCCAAAAGGGTCTTAAGGCCACGGTCGCTAAGCCCCGTGGATTCTTTAATGCTGTCAACCTGCGCTTTTGTCTGACTGTCTTTTGCGTTTACCAAAGTGTTAATCTGACCCTCCGTTGCCGTATCCAGTGTCAGCCCTTTTTCCTGCGCTTTGCTGTATGCAATTTCCACCCGGATCATTTCTTCCGTAGCACGCTCTTTTGCTACATCAGTTGCTTTTTTGCCGTCAATATCACCGCTCCAAAATGCCGCCTCATCCTGAGCTCCTGCTTCCTGAAGCATTTGCTGCTTGATATTTTCCAAATAATATTTGTACTCAGCAACGGAAACCATATTGCCGTTCACTGTCGCCAGCTCTTTTGAAATCTGCAGTCTTCCGCATCCTGCCATACCCAGCGCAAACGTCAGCGCCAAAACTGCGGCAAGTATTTTTCTCATTTGTCTCACACAAAACACTCCTTCATTAAATACTAAACATGACTATTATACACTAATTTTTCCATGTATGCAAGTCATTCTACAAGATTCCTAAAAAGAATTTTATATTTTTTGCCCGACCGCTTCTCCGCTTTTATCTTCGCCCCGAAATCTGCAGCGTTATAAGCTTCGCTTTACCGCATATTCTTTTGTCAACAGGCCGTAATAAAGGCTGTCTATTGCGGATATGGACTTTTTGTGGTATAATAACAGCATCTTATTTACCCAGAAGAAAGGAACACATACTATGCTTATGACAACGCTCTGTTATATCGAACAGAATGGAAAATATTTAATGCTTCACCGGGTGTCAAAAAAAAATGATGTAAACCAGGGCAAATGGATTGGTGTCGGCGGTAAGTTTGAATATGGCGAAGCACCGGAGGAATGTCTGCTGCGGGAAGTCCGCGAAGAAACCGGACTTGTTTTAAAAAGCTATCAGCTCCGCGGAATTTTAACATTTCTTTGCGACAAGCAAGAACCGGAATACATTTTCCTTTATACCGCTGACTCGTTTGAAGGGAAATTGACCCCTTGCAGCGAAGGTGCTTTGAAATGGATTGAAAAAGATAAAATACAAGATTTGAATTTGTGGGAAGGCGACAGGATCATGTTCCGGCTTTTGCAGGAAAGAAAAGATATTTTTTCTCTTAAACTCCGTTATGAGGGCGACCATCTTTTAGAGGCAATGCCATTAAACTGAATATGCCCAAGCGCGCCCGTTTGTAATAGAAATGCAAAACCCGCCTAAAATGGCGGGTTTTGCATTTCTATTCCTTTGGTTCAAATCGGATTTCCACATCTTTGGGCAATGCCAAACGGCACTCTGCTTCCATACATTTTATAATTCCGGAAAGAACAGGGCAAGCCGCATGCACCGGAAAGTGTTCTGCAGCATATTGAAAAAAAGCATTCTCACCGGGTTTTGACAGACAAATTTCATAAGCGTCATAGGTGTCCCCCAGTTCTTCCATCATTTTCCGAACGCTTTCGCAAGCGGATTTTATCCGCACTGTAACCTCCATTTGATCTTCGCTTTCTGCCTCAACGCTGGTAATTAAGCCGCAGATGCCAGGATGAATTGTCACTTTTGTCACAAAAATTCCACCTTTCTATTGACCGTTAGCCACACAAAACGTTCCATTTTTCAAATTACAGCAATCTGTAATTTTGGCTTATCTTCAATATAGTTTTCAAACCGTTCTTGGGTTGTTATTTGGCAAACCCTTTCCTTACTTAATAAGAATTCTTTACCTTTTTATAACAAACATAAATAAAGCTGTCTACCTTTTTTAGCCCATTTCTGAATTTCTCTCACCTTTCAGCCAACCGTTGCGATATTTTAAGGGCGACATGGCCGTTTTCTTTTTAAAAATTCTTGAAAAATAATTCATATCCTCAAACCCACAAAGTTCTGAAATTTCACCAATACTGTAATTGGTATAAGACAAAAGCTGCATAGCATCTTTCATTCGCAAATCCAAATGGAATTGCAGTAAAGTGATGCCATATCTTTTTTTAAAAACCCGGTTGATATAGTTGGGGTGGTATTTAAATTCCTCCGCCATTTCTGTCAGGGATACACTTCTGTTCCGATTTGCTACAAGGTACGCCGCAGCTTTCTCTGCTATCGTCGGATTTTTACTTTCATCAGAAATTCTGGCTACTAACAGCAGCCAAGCCCTAAAAAGGCTTTGTTTATACTCTTCATAGTCTTTATCCACAACACAATCCCGTCGAATTAGTTCCATTGTAAGCCATAAAAACGGCTCATTTCCCCGTACATTAATATGTTCCTGATAACCAAAAGGCGGAAAAAACGCTGGATTATTTTCGCAAAATTCAAAATCTACGCCAGAAAGCAAATATGGATGATCCATATCCGCAATAATGGTATTCGTTTCTCCGCAGGGACAAAAAAACAGGTCTCCAGCCTCGCAGCTATATTGATTTTCCCCTATAATAAACGTTCCCTTTCCTTTATGCACATAAAGAAAATACGGCATTGCCGCCAGCCTTTCTTTTGTTTTAAAACCCCTTTGACACTGCAGATAATTCATTTGATATAATTTGGGATTAAAAATCGAAATTTCCCCATCCATTCCAATTCCTCCAAAAAGTTTATATTATGCTAATTTATATTTATTTATACAATATACTATAACAAAAAAACATGTTAAAATCAAGATAAATAATATGCTGTTAAAACAGCGGAAAGGTTTGAAAAAGAAATATGATTAGAATAAAAAAGCCCCTGAAACTATGACGGCAAAGGAGCGGGTTTTAAAAACCTTTGCTTTAGAAAAAACAGACCGTGTGACCATCGGATACGAAGCCAATGAAGCCATTCATAAAAAATTTTCCGCCGCTCTGGGGATTCCGGACGGCAATTACGAGCTGACCATGCAGGCGCTGGGTGTGGATTACCGATCCGTTGGTGCATCGTATACAGGACCTTTGCTTTTCCGCGAGCTTCCCGACAGAATGGTAAACCCAGTGGATGGGTTTTATACCCGCTGGGTAGAACATGAAACCGGCGGTTACTGGGATTTTTGCGATTTTCCTCTGCAGGGGGCAGATGCTGAGACAATCGCCAGCTTTCCTGTGCCTGACCCGGATGACTTTGATTATGGCGGGATAGAACAGCAGATTAAGGCACATCAGGATTATGCCATCTATATCGGCAGTCTCGGTGTTCCGGATATTATTAATTCTACCGGGCGTATTATGGGAATGGAAGACACTTTATGCAATTTAATGCTGGAAGATGAATCTACGCTTACCTTTTTAAACCGGCGTATGGCAATGCAGCTGGGAATATTTGAAAGAACCCTCCATCGTTACCATGATAAAATTGATTTTATGTGGCTCGGCGAAGACTTGGGAACACAGCACTCCCCCATGATCAGCCTGGAACTATACCGGAAAATATTCCGTCCTATTCATCAAAAATTCATTGACCTTGCCCAATCATATCATTTGCCGACTATGATTCATACCTGCGGCAGTTCCAGTTGGGTTTACGAAGATTTTATTGAAATGGGCGTAAGTGCCGTAGATACTTTGCAGCCAGAAGCAACCAATATGTCGCCGGAATATTTAAAAGAGTATTTCGGCGGCAGATTGGCCTTTCGCGGCTGTATTTCCACCGCCGGACCACTCGCATTCGGGACTGCAGAGGAAACGAGACAATATTGTAAAAAAACGCTGGAAATCATGATGAAAGGTTATAGATATCATTTTGCTCCAACACACGCAATCCAAGACAACAGCCCGGTAGAAAATGTGGTTGCCATGTACCAGGCAGCCCATGATTTTGGCAGATATTAAGTTTTATAGTATGATTAAAACCGCTCCGCATTCTGTCTCCTATACAACAAACTGCTTTACAACCCTTTAAAGTTATGATATATTATGTATGATATTTTATCATTTTACTTTTAGGTGATTGTAAAAGTAAGGCAGAGACAGATAGACAAGAGCAATCAGCCGAGAAAAAGGGATGATGCATAAAATCAAACAGAAGCAAGGCATCAGGAAAAGACGGTATTTTAAAGCCGCCAAGCAGAGAGTTGTTGAAAAAAGAAAGCTACGAAACCTTTTTAATGAGCTTACGCACACTCTTAAAGAGCTTTAGCTCGTGAAGTGATTTGGCG
>CASGBM010000116.1 GCA_949299615.1 uncultured Eubacteriales bacterium
AGAAGACTGGGTACCAGAAAATGTGTCGAGCGCGGTATTGCTAGAAACGCCGCAGCTAAAGAAAGCAAAAGAATTTATGCAAAACCAAGCGGGAGACTTATCGTCAATCCAGCTTGCGGGTCATTCGCTCGGCGGCCGTCTTGCCGGGCAGGTGGCACTTTTAGATGACAGAGCGACAGATGCATATACGTTTAACGCGCCCGGTGTATCGGACGCGTTTTTTGATGCGACAATTTGGGCAGACAGAAGCAAAATCCACGCGTATAACACGCAATATGATTATGTTTCTCCTTTCCTCAATCCGCTAGCGCCTGTTATTACGATTAAGGGTGTGGAAGGAGTTGAGCCACACGATGCGAGAAACTTTACGGAAGGCGATTTCGAAACAGCCGCACCTATAAATAATCTGCTGCGTCCGGTCTATGACACAGTGATTGACTTGTTTTTGCAGCCAACCGTAATTGGAAAAACGGTTGACGATTATGGGGATTTTGGCCGCTCGCTGATAGGGCAATACGGCTTAGGCATAAATGGACTTAATAAGGAGGATGGCAGTATGCAAGGGAAAAACGAACAAAGCGGAGGAATATTTTCATTTGATGACATGCTCACAAATCTGGATGGGTTTAAAGAGAAGCTTTCTGAGATTTGGACGGAGATTAAGGACTCGTTCAATTTGACATGGGATCCGATCTCCCTTTTCTTCTCAGAGGACATGCCTACTACGATTGAAGGCGCGAAAGAGCCCTGGAGCGGCTGGTCAACGTTTTGGAAAGGGATCTGGGGAACGGCGGATACCGATTTTTCCAACTGCTGGGGCAATATCGGGACGTACTTTTCAGAAAGCATGCCCGGTACTGCCGAGGGCGCGAAAGAACCCTGGAGCCTCTGGTCCTCGTTTTGGAACGGGATCTGGGGGACGGCAGATACCGATTTTTCTAATTTCTGGGGCAATATTGGGTCGTACTTTTCGGACAGCATGCCGGGGATGATCGACGACGCAGAAAATGAATGGAATGGCTGGGGCGGCTTCTGGGACGGTGTCTGGAGTTCGGCCAAAAGCCTGTTTTCCGGCAGCTGGGACGATATGAACACAAACGCATCGGAGAAGCTCCCGATTGTGATGGCTTCCATTTCGAACAATTTCGAAGGGCTGCCGGGCAAGATCTGGGAATGGCTGTCCGGCGCGACCGGAAAGCTTGACGAATGGGGCCCGGGGCTAACCGCCAAAGCGCAGGAGGTACTGCCGGGCGCAGTGGAAAACATTAAAAACCACTTTGATTCCCTGCCCGGCAAGCTGCTGCAAATCGGGCAGGACATGGTCACCGGCATCTTTAACGGAATTTCCAACACGGCTGGATGGCTGTACGAAAAGCTGCGCGGCTGGGCAGACGGCATTGTAGATAATATCAAGGACTTTTTCGGCATCCACTCCCCTTCTGCGCTTATGCGTGACGCCGTCGGCGCGCCGATTGCGGAAGGGATTGCGGCCGGCATTTTGAAAAACGCCGGGCTGGTTTCTGACGCGATGGACGAAATGCGGGATGTGATTACCGGCGCTGAGCTTACAGCCGAGCCGGAGATCAGCACCAAGAAAATGGACTTTGAACACTTTAAAGAAAAACTGCGTCCTTCGCTGGATTTTGTAAAGGCGCAGGTCGCATATGCGCAGGATGCCATGAATTTGCGTATTTCCGCCGCCGCACAGCTTGCGGCTGCTAAAACAAGCGCGGCGATTAGCTCCAGCAGTACCTACAACAACCAAAGTTATCATTACACCATACAAAGCAACGGCTATTCGCCAAAAGCGACCGCCGATGCGATTAAAAAACAAATGACGATGCAGAGAATGCTTTTTGCAAATTAAGGAGGAGAAAATGATGTTACATATCACGTATGAAAATGCGAACGGACAGCTGCGCTTTAGCGGAGGAAAAGGTGCATATCCATGGAGGGTGCTTCAAATCGACGGTTTGGCGCTTGCGGAAAAAAGCCTGAGCACGGCAGTTTATCCATCGCAGGCAGGTCAGACAACGCTGTGTGAAACGGTTGGCGCAAGGTATATTACGATGCAATGCGACATTCGCAGTTCGGGCAGCAGGCAGGAAATCGCAAAAGCGCTGAAAATTTTAAATGAACCGGGGACGCTTACCGTAGCAACCGGCGGATGCACTCGTAAAATTGAAGCCAGGTGTGTGGAAACGGCGCCGGGGGAACGCTATGGGGGCTATCAGATTTTTGCCTTGCAGTTTGTCTGTGATTATCCGTATTTTGAAGATCCGGAAAATACCGCTGTTCCGATCTACCAGTGCGAAAAACTGATCGGAAGCGGAACAAGATGGTATTTAGATGATAACGGAGAACTGAAATCAGAATCCATTACACCCGGGGGCTTTCAGCTTCCGGGTTTGTTGTCGAAACGCATTTCGGAAACGAATGTCTTAAACATGGGCGATGTAGATACGGAACCGACGATCCTTATCACCATGCTGGGCGAAGCCGGGAGCGGGAGCCTTCTGATCTATAGGGATAAGGGCGCGCAAAACGAGCAAAAGCTGGAACTCGATTTTCCTGCTATGGTAAAAAGGAAAACGGAGGAAGGCACATTGGAAGAGACGGAGTATATCCCTGAAAACGGCGATGTGATCACCATCGACATTCCCAACCGGCAAATTTATAACCAAAAAGGGGACAACCTGATTTCCGGTTTGTCACTCGATAGCTTTTTAAGTGATTTTTGGCTGCAAAGAGGGAATAATCTGATTCAGGTGGAAAATAGTGTGTCAAATTCCTGTACGGTCGTTTGCCGATATTCCAATAAATATGTTGAGGCGGTGATTGCATGACAGATAGGATTCCCGACATTCGGTTTTTTGATTTTGAGTTCCGGCTGCTTCATGTGGAAAACCGTTTTCTCAGCTCAAACTGGAATGTGTATTATAACGATATTGGCAATTTTGAGGCGCATTTTGACCTATCAAGCGATGTCCTGCCGGTGATTATGGAAAATCATTTTATGATTGCAGTTCAGGGCAATCATGCGGCGGTTGTTGTTGGAAAAAGCCTGGGGGATGATGTAACGGTTTACGGGCGCACCTGTAACTGGCTGCTTACAAAACGCGTAACGAATGCATTTGTTGAAAATGGCAGCAAAACGCTTTTTGAAGTAGTGAGCCAAAAGGTTAAAGAGGCATTTCCAGAAGCAGAAGTTGTGATCGGTGACCCTGTATCCACGTCTTTGGTGTCTGCCGAGCAAAGCGATAAATGCGAAGCGTTTGAAGTGATACAGGCGCTTTTAGAGCAGGAAAAGTTAGGGCACGAAATTCAATTTGATTTCCCAAGATCGCGGTTTGTTTTCCGGGTGCTGAAAGGAAATGATAATCCGCAGGTGTTCTCTACCTCTAACCGCAATGCCTATGACGCCGCCATGAGCAGTGAAACGCTGGAAACACTTACGCATGGGCTTTATAAGCAAAAAACAGAAAACGGTGAGGTCTGGAAAGAAGCGGTTTTGCAAACACCGGAAGTCAGCTTGCTCAAATGGGTCGGAATTGTCTCGGCAGGGAGCGAAAGCGAAGCGATATCTGCCCTTGCAAAAGCACGGGAAACGAATCATGTGCAGGGAAAAACGGCGGGGGTATCGTTTGGAACGGATTATGCACTCGGGGATATTGTGACGTTTCAGCATCAGGCAGGGAAATACCGGTATTCTGCCCGCAAACGCATTGCAGGTGTAAATTTGTGGTATGAAAGCGGAAACATCGGAGAAGAACCAATCTTTGATGATGTAGACGAGACAGAAACGAAATAAAAGCAATGACAAAAGCCCCTTATCAAGGGGCTTTTTGTCTGCATGGAAATCAAGGTGATTCACATGGCGAAAAAACAAGGGTATGATATTACCGGTCAGCGGTTCGGAAAACTGGTGGTTTTAGGAAAAGGGGAGAGCAAGGGTCCCGGGCGTACGGCTTGGCGCTGCCGGTGTGACTGCGGCAATGAAAAAACCATCCGGGGCGATGCGTTAAAAAGCGGTTCTGCCAAAAGCTGCGGCAGCTGCAAAGGAAGGGGACAAGCCATAGATGCGATGTTGGTAATGGATTCTGTTCCGATGTGTGAGGTTCAAAAGCGCGCAAGCGAGGCAGGGCTTACGTTTGGGGAGTATACGGCCCGGGAATATGCCAGACGGATGATGGGCGGTGGTTGATGGTGGGGATTTCAAAACAGCAGATGGAACAGTGGATAGAAAAATATGAAGTTTACGTAGATAAAATTATCAACCACACCTATTATTATTTAAAACCGGAAAAAAAAGAGGAATTTAGGCAGGCCGGGAGGATTGGTCTGTGGAAAGGGATTCAGAGGTATTATGCCCGAAAGCCGGACACTTTTAATCAGAAAATATTTATTGATACCATTTGTGCATACATCCGTTATGAAATGAAACGCCTGTTTGCAGATTCGGGACTGATTCATCTAAACGCGAAGCAATACCGTAACTTCAAGGGTGTAGAAAAACTAAAAAATTGTTCTTTCGATATTTCAGAAGAATGCTTAAAAAAACTTGCGGCAGAAAACGGATATCGGTATGATTGGTACCTTAAAGCGCAGCAAATGATGAAAACCGTATCGCTGGATCAGCCTATGTCTGATGAGGACGGCGGTGATTTGTATCGATCTGTTGTATATGATGGGCCCGGCTTCAAAACATTGATAGATCAAAATTATCTTGCGTGGATTGTGAAATCTGCTTTGGCAGGGATAAAATCAGACAGGGACAAAGCTTTGATCCGATCGTGGCTAAGCGGCATTTATTGCGGCAGGGAGCGGAATCAATAGGAGCTTGCAAGACAATTTGGATTATCCGCTTGTATGGTGGGGGTAATATTGAACCGGTTTGTTGAGATCTGCCGGTTTGTAAAAAATTGCGAAAAAGAGTTTCAAAACAATCCAAGCGGCTGTCTTATTTTTCCTAAACGGAAAGAAATGACCTACAAGGGGAAAAAAGTTCCGGGGGTTCAATGGGGAATTCGCAACAAAAAGTGGAGAGTTGTTATTTCTTTCGGAAGAAAAAACAGTATATTTATCGGATATTTTGATCATTATCTCGAAGCCGTAAGAGCGCGGCGCGATGCAGAAATTCTATACCGTGGGAAAAGTGATATTGAGATATAAATAGAGCGCGGATCGATTGCTTTTTTAGATCCGCGCTCCGCTGTGAAATACCATCATAAAATGGTACGCTGTAAACAAAGAAAAAGGGGTTCGGTCATTTTTCTGCTGAATATTGCGTAAGAATGCTGCGAAATTGATCCTCTGAAATTGTTCCCTTGCGGTAGTCCGTTCTGGAATTTTTTAGTTGCTTAATAAACGTATCGATCTGTTTTAAATCCTTTTTGGTTTTTGCAATCCGTTTTTTGTAATACACCGCCTGATATGTTTTTTCGTACAGCGATAAAAGTTTATCCTCTTTCAGATTTTCATGAAACGTTTTTTTGGCTCCGAACTGCTTGCAAGTTTGTATTCCCGAAAACATTCTGTTGCAATATACGGCACCGGCATTTAGTGTCGCAAAATACTTTCCGCAATTTTTGCATTTATAAATTGACAGATTGTTTTGTACGGCATACATCATTTCGATATCAATGAGTTCGATGATTTTCTCTAAGTGATAACGGTCAGTTATTTCTAATTTTGTCTCGCCATCCGATTCAATCTCTTTCAATTTTTTTGTAACCGTATATTTTTGTTCGGGATAAGGGTAATTTGCTTTGCAAAATAGATACCCCTTTGTTTTGTCTGTGATGCTGTTACTATGAAAACAGCTTTCTAAATACTCGATTGCTTTTTCTTGAACGAGTTTCCAATCAGTTATTACGGAAACGGAAGTTTTAATCCAGCCAGTCTCTCCTGAAGCTATCATGCAAGTTATGTGTCCAAGAGTATATTCGTTCCCGTCTAACCTAATTTTATTCCCAATTATTTCTACTTCAAACATATAAAATTACCTCTCCAATTATTACAGAATTGCAAATGTTTACAGAATAATACTTGACAATGTTTTTCATTTTTATTAAAATGAATTTCGAATCAGAATTAAATAATTAAGTGTTTGATTCTGTAAATATTATACCACTAAAAACATTGAAATACAAGGATTTTTTCATGGATAACCAGATGCCTTAGTTAAAAATAATCAAAGGAAGCGTACCAATGAATCACTAATGCATCTCCGCAGAATGAGAGGAGAATGCAAAATGAGTTTTGAAAGATACCCGAAAAGGACAATGAAAAATTATTTCCCAATCCCCAATGAGATATTTTCGTTAGGGCTATGTCCGGAGGAGATGGTAATATATCTATATCTCCTGCGGTGTGAAAATAAAGATTACCAATGCTGGCCGAGCTACAAAACCATTGCCAATCATGTAAATCTCTGTAAAAGTACCATAAAAAAATATGTAATGACTGCTGAACAATTCTGAAACGCAGCCGCATAGCGGTTTGTAAGCGTTTCAGAATTGTTTAGGTGCAAGGTTTTTGTGCTTTTTTTGC
>CASGBM010000117.1 GCA_949299615.1 uncultured Eubacteriales bacterium
ACCTAAAAATAGCATTTTAATGCTGTTTTTAGGTGTGAAATTGTAAATTTCACACAAATGGTTTCGCAAAACCATTTGTTCAGTAGACATTATTTATATCATTCATTTGTCTTTTTAAACGTCTGTATCAGGGGCGCTCAAAAATTTTGCAACCAGCCCCGCCGCTTTTTCATCCAAATCCTCATCCGTACAGCATAGCCAATGGTACCGCTCCTCGCGCCGGAACCATGTAAGCTGCCGTTTTGCATAATTTCTGCTGTTCTTTTTGATCCATTGCAGGCAGTCTTCCCTGCTCATCTCACCGTCTAAATAGGCAAACACTTCTTTATATCCGATTCCCTGCATCGACTGCATCTCTTTTGTAAGCCCCATTTGCCTGAGCCGGCGTACCTCGCCTATCAGCCCTGCCGCCTCCATCTGATCCACGCGGCGGTTAATCCGCTCATACAAAACTTCCCTGTCTGCCCCAAGCGCTAAAAACACCGGCAAGTACGGCGACGGTTCTGCTTTGGAACGCTCATTTTGCTGTGTGAGCGTAAGTCCCGTCGTTTCATACAGCTCCAGCGCGCGCACCACCCGTTTAACATTGTTGGGGTGAATTTTCTCCGCCGCCTGCGGATCCACTTTGAAAAGCCGGTCATAAAGCACCTGCGGCCCTTTTTGTTCCGCCTCGCCAAGCAGCATATTTCGCAGGGCAAAGTCTGTCTCCGACTGTGTAAAACGGATATTATCCACAAACGAAGAAATATAAAGGCCGGTCCCGCCGGCTAAAATAGGGAGACGGCCGCGCGATAAAATGTCATCCGCCGCTTTTTTGGCCTGCACAACATACTGTGCCACGCTAAATGGCTCGGTTGGTTCCAGCGTATCAATCATCCAATGCGGCACGCCGTCCATCTCTTCCTCTGTCGGCTTTGCGCTTCCAATATCCATATACCGGTAAATCTGCATGGAATCGGCAGAAATCACTTCGCCGCCAAACCGTTTGGCGAGAAGAACGGCAAGCCGGGTCTTTCCTGTTGCAGTAGGCCCGGCAATTACGACAATTTTCTGTTTCATGATACGATCCTCTTAAATTGTTTTTCAATATAATTTTTAGAAAAAGCAATGGTAATCGGTCTGCCATGCGGACAAGTATTGATTCCATCTAATGCAAATACCGCATCCAAAAGCGTTTTCATTTCCTGTTCGTGCAAGGGGTGGTTTGCCTTAACCGCGCCTTTGCAGGCAATGCTGTACAGCATGCGGCTCACCGCATCTTCCTCTGCATTTTTGCGGTTTTCTGACAGCTTGGTAATGATTTCTAAAAACAGCGCGCACAGTTCATCTTCCGCCAAATCTTCCGGTGTTGCGCGAATTGCTACCGCATTTGTGCCAAACTCTTCCGAATCAAAGCCCAGCTTTTCCATGTCCTCTTTATGTTCCCGATAAACCGCCATTTCCTGCGCCGAAAGCGATACCACAGCAGGAATCAAAAGCGACTGTGCGGCAATTTCCCTGCTGCGGTACTGGCGCAAAAGCTCCTCATAGCGCAGCCGTTCATGCGCGGCATGCTGGTCAACCATCAGCATTTCGCCGCCTTTTTCTATAATGATATAAGTATCAAATACCTGACCGCAGATTTTGTATTCTACATCAGGTTTTGGCAAAGGTTCTGGCGCTTTTTCTTCGCTCTCCTCTGCTCTTGGCTTGTCCGAATCGAAAATAACTTCTCCTGCCGTCTTTTGGCTATGTACGGTTTCTGCCGATAATATTTCTTTTTCCGGTTCCGGGTAAGATATGTGCGGCGCCTTAGGCCACGCCGGCTCCATAGTCCATGAAAAGCCGTCTTCCCGCACCGTATAGGATGGTTTTGATTTTAATTCTGTTTTTTCTGCCGGCAGCGGCTGTGCAGAAATCTGCTGCCATTCTGTCCCCGCCGCTCGTTCTTTCTCCTTTTGATTTCCGGGCTGCGCTGAAAAAGCACGCTCTGGTTCTGTTTGCTTTTTCGCCATAATTTCCTCGACCCGTATGCTCTGCGCCGTTTTTTCCGTTAGAAAGCTTTCCGGCACGGCAAACGGTTTTTTTGCAATATCTTTTTCCACTTTTGGGATATGTACCCCCTGGTGAAGGGCATTTTTTACCGCCCAATACATGCAATGGTACACTTGTTTTTCATCGGCAAATTTTGCCTCCAGCTTCGTCGGATGTACGTTAATGTCCACCAGCGAAGGATCAATACAGACGCTGAGCACGCACACAGGAAATTTACCCGTCATCAGCTCATTTTTATAAGCGTCCTCTGCCGCGCGGGATAAAAGCGGGCTTTTAATGTATCGTCCGTTTATAAAAAAATTCTGCATATTCCGGTTGGGCCGCGCAATTTCTCCGCGCCCGGCAAGGCCGCTGACGCGCACCGGCAATTCCTCAAAATGCACCGGCGTCATGGCTTTGCCGACTTCTTTGCCGTAAACAGAATACACGCAATTCAATAAATCGCCGTCTCCGGCAGTAAACAAAACTTCCTTTCCATTGTGGATCAGCTTAAAAGAAATCTCCGGATGTGAAAGCGCAAGGCGGTTTAACATATCCTCAATATAACCGGCTTCGGTATAATCCTTTTTTAAAAATTTCATCCGGGCAGGGGTGGAACAAAACAAATCCCGCACAACCACGGTCGTTCCCTGCGGGCAGCCCGCCTCTTCCGGTTCTGCCATCTCGCCGCAGACACAGGACAAATGTGTTCCGCATTCCTCTTCCATGGCTTTTGTATAAATATCCAGTTTGGAAACGGCGGCAATACTTGCCAATGCTTCGCCGCGAAAGCCCAGCGTGTGGATTGCTGCCAAATCCTCCGCTGTAGAAATCTTGCTGGTCGCATGGCGGAGCAGACACACTTTGGTATCTTCTGCTGTCATTCCGCAGCCGTCATCCATCACCCGGATATACGCAACCCCTCCGGCTTTGATTTCCACCGTAATATGTGAGGCGCCGGCGTCCATCGAATTTTCCAGCAATTCCTTTACTACGGAAGCCGGGCGTTCGACCACTTCCCCCGCCGCAATCATATTAGACACGGTTTTATCCAGTACATGAATTTTTCCCATCGCTGTTTCTCCTTTTTTCTTTTGCAGCCCTCCGCTATGGCCTTGCTACCACCAGAATTTCATAATATCCATCACTGCAACAGCAACGGAAAGCAGAATCAAAAGTGCAAACCCCACAAAATGTACCATCCCCTCTTTTTCCGGCGGAATCGGTTTTCTTCGGATCATTTCCACCAAAACGAATAGAATCCTTCCGCCGTCGAGCGCCGGAATCGGCAAAAGGTTGAAAATTCCTAGGTTAATGGTTAAAAGAACTGCCAAATTCAGCAAATACAAAAGGCCTGGTAAACCCGTTTGCGCCGTTTGCTGGACGGCTGAGCCAATCTCTGACACAATTCCAATCGGGCCGGATAGCTCCGTTACCTTCACTTCTCCGCGGAACAAATCCACCAAAGAACCGATGATCAGTTTGGAATAAAAAAAGGTGCCGTAATATGCTGTTTTTAGAGTTTCACCAAAATTATTCTCCGCCACCGCAAGCATAAACCCATACTGGTAGGCTCCATCCTTTTCCCGCGGCTGGATCAAAAGCGTTTGTTTTTCCCCGTTTCTACGGATCAAAAATTCTGTCTCTGCGCCGTTTCTGCGTTCTGCCGCCCATGTGACCTCCGCCGCGATATGCGTACGGGAGCCGGCAATTTTTAAAATTTCATCTCCCGGCAAAAGCCCGCTTTCCTCCGCCGCCGTTCCCTGCTGCACCGACGCCACAACATTCGTTGCCACCTGGCTGCCCTGTGCGGTCATGACAAAAAGCAGCACAAAACCTAAGAAGATATTCATAAATGCCCCGGCAGCCAGCACCAAAAGCCTTTGCCACGCCGGTTTGTTATTAATCGCTTTGGGGTCTTTTGAGTCGCTGTCTTCCCCTTCCATCGCACAAAAGCCGCCGATTGGAACCGCGCGGACAGAGTACAGCGTTTCCCCTTTTTGCACGCCGAAAAGCTTCGGTCCCATACCGATAGCAAATTCCAGCACACGGATTCCCGTTGCCTTTGCTAAAATAAAATGTCCGAGCTCATGAATGAAGATCAGCAATGCAAAAATGATAATTGCCGCTATAATTGTCAATATTGTTGTCATACCATGCCTCCAAATTTAATTTCCCAAATGGCAAAAACGCCCGCAAGCGAAAAACTCCAGCCAGGGCGGATTTACTTCCTATATTGTATGCAAAGACCGCCGTACATATTCTCTCGCCCAACGGTCCGCATGGATAATGTCTTCCAGTTTTGGCTTTGAAACTGTCTGATGCGCACTCATAGCTTCTTCAACCAAATCTGCAATTTCCATAAAACAAATTTTCTCCTGTAAAAACAAGGACACCGCTTCTTCATTGGCACCGTTTAGCACCGCCGGCATAGTCCCGCCTATCGTTCCTGCCCGGTATGCAAGCGGCAGACAACGAAACGTGTCCGTATCCGGCTGATCAAAAGTGAGTGCGCCGCAGGACGCAAAATCCAAGCGGTTTCCACGCATTGCAAGCCGTTTTGGATAAGTGAGCGCATACTGAATGGGCAGTTTCATATCCGGCACGCCGAGCTGTGCAATCACCGCATTGTCTGTAAATCGCACCATGGAATGGATGATGCTCTGCCTGTGCACTATTACCTCAATCTTGTCAAGCGGCACAGAAAACAAATGCGCCGCCTCCAGCACCTCTAGACCTTTATTCATCAGCGTTGCGCTGTCAATCGTAATTTTCGCGCCCATCTCCCAGTTGGGATGTGAAAGCGCCTGCTTTTTTGTCACTTGGCTAAGACTTTTTTTATCTCTGCCAAAAAAAGGACCGCCGGAAGCTGTCAGAATAATCGCGTCCACTTCTTTTTCATAATCGTCATGGTTTGCCCGGGCAGCCAGGCATTGAAAAACTGCACTGTGTTCACTGTCCACCGGGATAATCTGCGCGCGGTTCTGCTTTGCCGCACCCATCACCAGCATTCCTGCCGTCACCAGCGTTTCTTTATTTGCTAGCGCAATCCGTTTCCCCATTTGAATCGCCGCTAGGGTGGGTTCTAGGCCTGCAATTCCCACAATTCCTGTCACGACCGTATCACTGTTTGCGCCGGATGCCAATTCCAAAAGGCCGTTTTTTCCTGCTAACACCTTTATCTGTGTATCCGCAAGAGCAATTTTCAGCTCTTTTGCGCGTGCTTCCTCTACGGCGCAAACCGCCGCAGGCTGAAAGCGCCGCGCCTGCTGTTCCAGCAATTGGATATTGGAATAGGTAGAAAGCCCATCCGGACGCACTCCTTCTAACTGCTCCATCACTTCAAGCGTCTGTGTGCCAATGGATCCGGTAGACCCGAGCACTGTGATGTATCTCATGGATTTCTCTCCCTTTATCAATTAAGATATCACCGGCAGGTACAAAATGAAATAATAAACCAGCGGCGCTACAAAAATCAAGCTGTCAATCCGGTCTAAAATTCCGCCGTGCCCCGGAATCAAATTTCCAAAATCTTTTGTATGGCATTCCCGCTTGATGAGCGATGCCGCCAAATCGCCAAGCTGGGCGAAAATTCCGCAAAGGGCAGAAAGCAAAAGGAGCGGCAGATAATGCACCGTTAGCCCTGCGGCGTACTCCACAACAATTCCATAAATGAAAAACAACAGCACGCAGCCAATCACGGCGCCTACCGAACCTTCTACCGTCTTGTTGGGACTGATGCTCGGAATCAGTTTATGCTTGCCAAACAGCATTCCGGAAAAATAAGCAAACGTATCCGGAATCCACGCCCCAAGAAAGGGAATAAAAATTAGTACTACTCCGTTTTCCATCCCGCGGATAAACGTGAGGTGATACATAAACAAAACGGAATAAATCAGCATAAAAAAGGATGAACTGACGTCATAAAACTTAATCTTATGGTTCCAAAAAATAGAACAGATTAAAAGCAGCATAAGATATGCCACCAAAATGAACGTAAACACCCCTTTTTGATAACTGTTTCTCGATATTAAAGGCGTCAGCATAATCAAAATCGCAAAGATATAATCGAGCAGCACGATCTGCCATTTGGTTTCCTGCTTAAATGTCATGTATAGTTCGTAAAGTGCCATCAAGCATGCCAAAGAAACTGCTAGGTTAAACACACATATGGGCGCAAAAATGAGCGCAATGACCACCACGGCGCCGACAACGCCGCTCAATATCCTGATTCCGACCTTAGACCGCATAAAAGCCTCCTTACCGCTGGTTTCAGCTTATAACAAGATTTTATGGAAGGCTTTCGCACAGCGAAAGCTACACAAAAAGCGTTTCAACCTTGCGAAACAGGGAATATATGCCCGCCGCTTGCTTTATTTAATGACTGCTGAACAATTCTGAAACGCAGCCGCATAGCGGTTTGTAAGCGTTTCAGAATTGTTTAGGTGCAAGGTTTTTGTGCTTTTTTTG
>CASGBM010000118.1 GCA_949299615.1 uncultured Eubacteriales bacterium
AACCTAAAAATAGCATTTTAATGCTGTTTTTAGGTGTGAAATTGTAAATTTCACACAAATGGTTTCGCAAAACCATTTGTTCAGTAGACATTATTTATGGGTGTTAGAGAAAAATGATCGTGCGCGGCGTTTTTATGAAAAAAATGGTTTTCAGCCGTCTTGTGATGTCCAATGTGAAAATATTGGAGGCAGGGATGTACAGAAAATAAAATACGTATGGCAGATGCCAAACTAACTAGAGTGTATGCATAAAAAACAGACGGATAGAAATTGTTTCGCTTCAGATCTATAAAACATCGCGCCGCCTAGGATGCGTTCCGTTTTGCTGCCTGCGAAGTTTAGCGGTGCGTCCAGGGGCCGCACCCTACGCGGGCAGTGTAAGTTATAATATAAAAATAAATTTAACGGCTATAAAATGAAAGAAATTATACACAAACTAAACAGGAATCTGTAGGGGACGGCGCCCCGACGTCCCGTATGAAAAATCCGCGGCAAAGTGCGAAGTTTAGCGGTGCGTCCAGGGGCCGCACCCTACGCGGGCAGTGTAAATTATAATATAAAAATAAATTTAACGGTTATAAAATGAAAGAAATTATACACAAACTAAACAGGAATCTGTAGGGGACGGCGCCCCGACGTCCCGTGTGAAGAAAGCGCGAAAGAGAAGGGTGTTCTCAACACTGTGCCCATGGAAGTAATTAAAATATTTTTCAGGCTGACGGGAGCGGGAAGAGGTTTCATCTTACTGCGTGCCGACTTTATCAACACGCAGTAAGATGGATAAATTATCTGCCTGTTTTTTTAGAAATAAAATCTAATGGGTTTTGATACGATCCGTTTAAGGTAAGTTCAAAATGCAGGTGTGCTTCTTCCAGCATCTCAAACACTGCGCTGTCGCCAACTGCGCCGAGGCATTCTCCCGCTTTTATTTTTTGACCTTCGGTTACCATTTCCGATGAGGCAAGATTTGCGTAAAGGGTTTGATAGCCCTGTTCGTGTTCCAGAATGACAAAATATCCCATAGAGTTGTCATATCCCGCTTTCAGGACCGTACCATCAGCTGCGGCATTTACTGCGGCGCCGGATTCAGCTTTTATATCTATGCCGTTGTGTGTTCTCCAATCCCCCATGGTTTTCGACTTTTTGAGCCGATCGATGGAAAATTCGTTTATAATGTCCCCGGAAATTGGAAGCTGCAGAGTAAAGGGGGCCCGTGAAGAAAATAAACCTGCCGGAACGGATTCATTTTCTGCCGTTAAAGATGCCGTATCCTCTGCCGTAAGATTAGATTCGTCAGAAACAATATTTTGCTCTTGCCGCGGAGCGCTGGACTGTGCCGGGGCAGGGGTAGGCTCCGAGAGAACCACGGATGAGGAAAAGGCTCCGTCTAACAGAGAATCAACAGGGATGGGGGTTGGCATGATGATGGGATTGTCTTTGTCCCACTGTGTAATAGAACGGGAAATTTGTGTCGTAATTGCCAAAACCACAAGGCAAACGCTGGCTGTGCAGATTGCTGTCGCTATGTACAGCTTGCCAGCGCGGGAAAATTTTTTCTTTTCTTTTGGAGATTTGGTTTCATTTTGTTCTGTCTCATTTGGTGAGGAAATATTTTTTTCGTTTTTTTCCATAATTTTCATCCTTTCCCAATTTTCTTCACGAATGATTAGACGATTACATTTTTAACCCGAAGTATAAAACGGAAGCGTCTCAATGGTTAGTATAAACAATTCTGGTAAATTTATACATGATGTGTGTAAAAATAAAATCTTAAAATATTTATATAAAAATGCAATTTTTTACACTCGATTTTCAAATTTAAGTTGAAAAACAAGAATGGATAGTATATAATATAGATAATCGATCCAAGATAGGGATAGAAACATCCGAAGCAGAATATAACTGCCGGAAAAATTGACGAAAGGTTTGGTGGCAAAAATGGAAAAATATGAATGCACAGCTTGTGGTTATATTTATGACCCGGAAATCGGCGATCCGGATAATGGGATTGCACCGGGAACCAGTTTTGAGGATTTGCCGGGTGACTGGACCTGCCCGATGTGCGGTCTGGGAAAGGACATGTTTGCAAAGGTTGAATAATGGAAATGCGGCGCGGCAATCTGCCGCGCCGCTGTGCAGAAAGGAAGAATAAAAATGATGCAGGTAAAAATCGCCGATGGCGTTCATTTTGTTGGAATTTTAAATCCGAACCTTCGGATTTTTGATATTATAATGAAAACAGATTACGGAACTTCTTACAACTCTTATGTTGTGGAGGGTACGGAACATACGGCGCTGATTGAAACGGCTCATTCCACATTTTTTGAGGAATATTTGGAAAAAATTCATGATGTGACGGAAATTAAAAAAATTGATTATATTGTTTTAAACCATACAGAACCGGATCACACAGGAAGTTTGCGCCGTATTTTGGAACTGAAACCGGACATAGAAGTTATTGGTTCTATGGCGGCCATTAAATATGCGAAAAAAATTGCCAATTTAGATTTTAAATCCCGTGTGGTGAAAGACGGCGATGAACTTTCGCTGGGCGGCAAAACGCTGCGCTTTTTCATCTCGCCGTTTTTGCACTGGCCGGATTCTATGTTTACCTATTTAGAAGAAGAAAAAATACTGTTTTCCTGTGATGTGTTTGGCTGCCACTACTGCGAGCCTCGCATCTTTGACCGGTATATTTCATATCCTGAAAAATATGAGGATGCTTTTGCTTATTACTATGCAGCCATTTTTGGTCCGTTTAAGGAATTTGTTCTAAAAGGGCTGGAAAAGATTAAAGGTCTGGACATTTCTGTCATTGCGCCGAGCCATGGTCCTGTAATTGTGGATGGTGTCGCTGCTGTGCAGGAAAAATACCGCGCAATGTCAGAAGCGGGACTGAAGAAAAATGACGTGAAAAAGATCCTGATTTTATATGTCTCTGCGTATGGCTGCACCAGAAAAATGGCGGAGACGATTTTAGATACGCTTTCAAAAGAAGGAGATTATGACATTGTAATGCGTGATGTGATTCATTATGACCTCATGCAGATCAAAGAAGAAATTGAGTCTGCAGATGCTTTATTCATTGGTTCTCCTACGATTAACCGGGATGCATTAAAACCAATTTGGGACGTGCTCTCTGTGACAGATGCGGTTTTAAATGCCGGAAAACCTGTGGGTGTTTTCGGTTCATACGGTTGGAGCGGAGAAGCGGTTAAAATGTTAACAGAACGTCTGCGTTCGCTGAAACTGAACGTGCTGGGAGAAGGAATCCGTGCCAATTTTGTGCCGTCAGAAGAGGAATTAGCTGCGGTTAGCGATTATGCCAAGGGAATAATTGAGCTCATGAAATGATGTTTCGTACAAAGTTTTTTGAAGTACAAATTCTAAAATAAACATTACCCCGATATACTGATATTGGTAACAAAATCAGGAATCGGGGTGTTTTTTTGCAATATATAACAGGAGTAAGAGATTATGATTATATTGCCATGCAGGACGATATTAAAAAATTGTTGCAGCAGTATCCGTTTTTGTCCTGCAAAAAGATAGGGAATTCGGTGCTTGGACGGGATATTCCGGTTTTGCAGTGGGGAAAAGGGAGATATCGGGTACTGCTAAATGGTGCGCATCACGGGAAAGAGTGGATCACGTCGCTCCTTTTGATGCGGTTTGCTGAAGTTTTGTGTGCCGGATACCAGAAGGAACAGCTTAATGGGTATAATGAATTTTCTACATTGTTTGATACGGCGACTTATGATATTCTTCCCATGATTAATCCAGACGGGGTCCATCTTTCCATTCACGGCCTGACGGAAGATATTCCAGAGATAATTCGCGAGGCTTTGGTGCAAGCAAATCATGGCTCGGCAGATTTTATAGGAAAATGGCAGGCAAATGCACGGGGCATAGATTTAAATCACAATTACGATGCGGCGTTTGAACGAGGCAAAGCTTTTGGTGCGCGCCTCGGCATAGTCACACCCAGCGCGACAAGATACAGCGGAGCTTCTCCGGAGAGCGAGCCGGAGTCAGCGGCTTTGGCGCAGTATACGCGCAGTGTTATGCCCGATGTTTGTGTGGCGTACCATTCACAGGGGGAAATTATCTATGCAGATTTTGAAGGGAAAGCGACAAAGCGGGCGCGTCGGATTGCGGAAAAAATGAGTGCGCTTTCCGGCTATTTTTTGGATCGAACGGAAGGAATTGCCAGCTGCTCCGGGTATAAAGATTGGGTGATCAACGAACTCTATCTTCCGGCATATACGGTGGAAGTGGGATTGGGGGAAAATCCGCTGCCTCTTTCCCAGTTTGACAATATTCTAGAAAAAAACAAAGAAATGCTGTTTTTTTTAGGGCGCTCTGCGTCTTTTTGACAAAATATCCGATAACGTTCACAGAATGTTTACAAAATTTCTGTTGCAAATCCATCGCGCTTGTTGTAGAATAAGAAACGTTGTAACAACTTTGTAATAATTTTGACGCATTTTACATAAGTTACTATTACAGTAAGCGAAAGGAGTGATTGGGTGAGCGTTGAAAAATCAGAAGTAAAAGTGACGAAAATTGAAAAAGCACCGTCACAGTATTATACGCCGCACAACATGCAGCCAGCTCAAAAAGAGCAGGTTTTCGATAAAGGCGAAACAGAAGACGCCCCATATATTACCGAATGGATCAAAGAAAACGCGCAAAAGAAGACAAAAGAGGAGCGGAAAATTTCATTATTATTTTCCGCGTTTAAAGAGAAGATTGCTGGTTTTGCAATCCCGGCGCAGTGGAAGGAAGCCGTGTTTGCATTGGCGCTTCAAGGGAAAAAAGCAGTGGCAAGCCGGGCTAGATGGTGTGGCAGGTTTGCTGCATTGCATGCCAAAAAGCTGGCCGTGTCCGGCGTGGCATCTGTTGTATTGATCGGGGTATCTGCTGTCGTGATTTTTAGCACTTGTTCTATGGGTTTTCATATTAAACTGGGAGATAAAGATATTGGAACCCTTCCGAGTGAGCAGCTGTACTACGACATTCTTTCCGATGTGAAAGAAGAGGTGCTGGATACGGCAGACATGGATTTTGAACCTTCGGGAGAACTGCAGGTAAATATGACTTTGGTGGGCAAAGGACAGTTTACTGCGCCTGAGGAAGTGAAAGAAAAATTAAAGGCGACGTCCAGCGAAATGGTACCCGCCTGGACGGTTAAGGTTGATGACAAACAGGTGGTTGCGCTTTCTGTCCAGCAGGATGCGTTGGGAGTTTTAGATGAATATAAACGCCAGTATGCAGAAGAAGGAGCAACGCTTTCTTTTCAGTCAAAAGTTGAAGTAGAAAAAGAATATGTTCCCGTAAAACTGCTTAAGTCGAAAGAAGAAGCATTTGCTTATTTAAACAGCGAAGAAGCACCGCTGATCGCTGTACAGACGGTTGTTGAAATAGAAGGGGAAGAACCTGTTGCATATGAAACGCAGCAGCAGGAGGATAACACAAAATACATTGGTGATGTCACGGTTTTGCAGCAAGGTGTTGAGGGACTGAAATATGTAAAATATATGACGGTGAAAGTAAATGGTGTTGAGAAAGAAAAAACGGTTTTAAAAGAGGAAATACTTTGTCAGCCCATTGAGCAGGTAGAACAGGTTGGGACAAAAGAGCCGCCGTCTCCCATTGGAACCGGCGAGTTTGCACAGCCGGTCAGCGGAACGCTCACATCTGCTTTTGGTGAACGCTGGAACAGAGAGCATTGCGGTATAGATATTGGGGCTTCGACGGGAACTATGATTTATGCAGCAGACAATGGAACGGTGGTTTATTCTCAATTTAATAACGGCGGCTATGGCAATCTGGTACAGATTGATCACGGAAATGGCTATACGACTTATTATGGACATTGCAGTGAACTGTTAGTTAAAGAGGGCGATGTGGTTGCCAAAGGGGATCCGATTGCAAAAGTGGGCAGCACGGGACGCAGCACAGGGCCGCATCTCCATTTTGAAGTTCGGAAAAACAATGAGCCGCAAAACCCGTTGGAATATTTGAACTAAATAAAAATATTTTCACGCGCAGTTTAAACAAAAACTGCGCGTGAATTGTTAATAAGGCGGATCGGCTAAAAAAAGTTGAAATCTTTTACTCTTTTGTTAGTCTAAGACCTATATTTTAATTATTTCTATGGATATGGCTTTGTTTTTTTTGTACTCCGACGCGGATTTTTCATGCGGGACGTCGTGGCGCCGTCCCCTACAAATTTTCCGTGTTTTATGCTCTGTTCGTTTTTTCATGCCTTCAGCGGTTATTTTTATTTTTGCACCGCCTGCGTAGGGTGCGGCCCCTGGACGCACCGCTGTTTTGGCACTTTGCCGCGGATTTTCACACGGGACGTCGTGGCGCCGTTCCCTACAAATTCCATATGCATGTAAAATACCCTTAAAGAACATATTTTTCTGTCTAACCTGTTACATTTTTTACGAAATGAACCGCAAAAAAAGATAAAA
>CASGBM010000119.1 GCA_949299615.1 uncultured Eubacteriales bacterium
TTCGGTCTGAACGGCGGATTGTTGTTGCGGAGAACATAAAAGCGCTGATCGCTGCGGTTTTCATAAATCCGCTTGCGGAGTACCTCGTTGGTGTATCCGAGCGAATCCAAGCGGATCGCCCGTTTCCAACCAGGAGCAATGATAGAAATATGCTCGTAATCTCTGTTGCGGGGAAACTGATAACCAAGCGAGTGTAGTCGGCGTTCAATATCGTCCATATTCCCGCAATAGGGCAAAATGCTTTCGATATCCCGTTTCAGAATATCTCGGTGCGTTAGACCGCCGCTTTTGTGAATCCAATACTCTTTTTTCTGGCTGCCTGCGAATTTGCTCGGTGCAAGCACAGCCTTTCCACGCTCACGGCATATCTCATCGGAAATTTCCCGCAGCCTGTAATGGTCGGAGATATGGTTTTCAAACTTCCTGCCCGTTCTGAACGATACCGAATTTACCACAATATGATTGTGAATATTATCCGTGTTCAGGTGGGTGGTAACGACTATCTCATAATCCTTGCCCCACATCCGCCTTGCCGTTTCCAATCCAATTTGATGCGCTTCTTCGGGAGTAACCTCGCCGCTGACAAAACTCTGATAACCGTGATAGGCAACATTCCCGCCGAGCTTTCCGTACCGCCGTTTAGTTGCCATCATACATTGGTAGGCTCTCTGCTTCGGGCAGTTGATACCGCTGACATACAACCGCTGGTCGGTTTTATCATCGTTTTCGACATAGCGGAGAGCGTTATACAAATCCTCGTCAAGATATTTCTTATCGATGGTCTTATCAGGATTACGGGCATAGTCAATTACTTCTTTTAACCTGTTTTTGACAGGCCAGAATCCGGTGGTAGCCACGTCACATCACACTCCGTTTATCGCTTTCGTCATAAATGCCGAAAGACTCATCACTTCGTGGATGCTCCTTTTCCCCACAAATCAGGCTTTGCGGGGACCCCGACGATTTACCCTCAATCCCGTTCTTAATTTGTTTTACGGTTTCTTTTTCGGGCAGTAAAAGCTCCGAATGAATTTCATCAATCAGCGCAAGAAGTTTGTTTTCTGTTTCAGGTGTGATTTCTGAGGAATTACACAGCTCGCACAATTTGTTGTAGAAATCAAAAAAGGCATCAGGCTGCACCGTTTGCGGTGCGTAGCCCAATGCCCTTTGCACAACATATTCGCTGACGGATAAATTACATTTCTCGGCAATCCGCTTTATTTTTTCTTTATCTTTTGGCTTTATCCGAATATCAATTCGGGCAAATTTCTCTTTTGGATTTCTGTTCATAAAATTCCTTCTTTCTGTATTCGGGGTATTAGGGGTGTCCCCTAAAGAGCAAATCGGCTAAACAGCTGATTTTGAGTTGGAACTTGCCGTACAAGTTCCCTGCTTGTTACAGTATGCGACACGCATTACTGTCTGTCGTTTCTCTCAGCCTTTCTCAAATAGGAAATGCCGTTCTTCGCTCTCTCAAAGGTGAGGGTTAGCATTGCTCCTTCTTCAATTTCAGGGATACCGAGATAACCGGTGTTCTGCCAAGCGGAAGCCATAATTTTACTGCCGTCCTCAAAAGTGAAGTACGCAAGAACATTTCGCTTTTTGCCCCAACGTTTGCAGTCAAGCCGTGCTTTAAATACTCCTTCACGCTCATTTGTCAAATATACGTCAACACATATGTCTAAATTCTGCATTTGTCTTAATGATGAATATGCTCGCATTTAATTTTCCTCCTTGATTTTAGGAATTTCTTGTTTGATTTCTGCAAAAACAGGACAGACACCGTCGGTTATCATCAAACAGTTTTGGTGTTCGCACTGCATACATAGGGTGTTCTTAATTTTGATTTGTTCTGATTTTATCGGATCGTACTGCTTCATAAAACCCTCCTTTTCTGTTTCAAGGCGAAAAAATAACACCTACCGATCTTTACATCAACAGGTGTTATCAGATAATTTTCTTATTGCTGAATCCCAAATCTTCGCCGGTAAATTTTTCGTAAGCCAAGCCAATCTTTCGGATTCTTTTGTGAATAGCACTATGCGTTTTGTAGCCAAGCTTTTCTGCAATTTTCTCAAGCGTTATGCCCTCCATACGCATGGTAAGGATTTGTCTGTCCGTTTCGCTGAGCAATGCTAAAAACTCGCTTACTGCCATCGGCTCTAAAATGGTACGGTTCATATCGCTGTCTTCATCGGGGATGTCCCAGTCCATACCATCATTATTTTCAGCATACCGTTCCTTGAGTTCATCAAGAGATTCGACCGTAATATTCTTTGCACGGGTGTGATACCACTTGCGGTAAAAATCAGTTTTTTGTCGGCTCTTTCGGTAATCAAAATCTTCAAAACAGCGGAACGCCTTTGCGGTATCAATGACAGCTTTCATATTATGATGCGCCATTGTCTGCGGAACAAGCCAGTTGAACAGATCGGAGATTTCTTCTTCCGACACATAGCCGAAGGTTTCATCCACACCTCCGTCCTTTAACAATTCCTTTGCTGCCGGAAGTATCTTTTCCTCCTGCATTTCCTGAATCCAGTACGGCGCTACGTGGGCAAAAATCCATGACGGCTCATAACCGGAATAGATTTCACGCTTTGCACCCAGTCCCATAAAGGGCCAGACCATAAATGCATAAGCGTCGATAATGGCAAGCAGAAACAAATCGCTTTCCACCATAGCGATTGCGTCCCAGCTTCGCAATAGCTTTCTCGGATTGCGTGGAATGCTGTTCAGTTCCGAACCGCACCTGTCCAAAATGGATTTCGGAATAAAGTAGAATGCGGGGATGAAGTCCGCATTGCGAAACGACGTGATTTCACCGTTTTTTCTTTTTAATAGTATCGGCATATTTTGCGCCTCCTTTCCAGAGATATTCTCTCTATTTATTAAACGACACAAAATCAATATATTGTTCCTATGAAATCAAAAATATTATATAACATTTTGAGTAAAATTAAAAGAAACTCTCAAATTGCCCATAAACACAAAAAGCCCCGCCAGGAGAGCAGGTTGTACCGCTAAGCTAACGGGGCTGTCTTTATATCTAAAATTGGCACATTCGATGAAATGGCTGTCTTTTCCTAAAATAAAGAAGACAATTCTTGAATCATACTTTTCGGGTAAAATATATCCGGAGGTACATCAGAATGAAAGAACGAATTTTAACAAGTGAAGTGATAGAACACTTCAAAAAATATCTGAGAGAGGAGGAAAAAAGCGAAAATACAATCGAGAAGTATATGCGAGATGCATGGGCATTTACTACATACATGAATGGTACGGAAATCACAAAAGAATCGGTTATCGCTTATAAAAGCAACTTGATCTCTGAAAACTATGCTGTGCGCAGCATTAACTCCATGCTGGCAAGTCTGAACAGCCTGTTTGTGTTTTTAGGCTGGATGGATTGCCGAGTGAAGTCAATCAAGCTCCAGCGACAGATTTACTGTCCCGAAGAAAAAGAACTGACCAAAGCGGAATATATGCGGCTTGTAAATACCGCAAAGCAGAAAGGTAACGAGCGGCTAAACCTGATCTTGCAGACCATCTGCGGCACAGGCATTCGTGTCAGCGAACTGCAATACATAACGGTGGAGGCTGTCAAAAACGGAGAAGCAATCGTATCCCTTAAAGGAAAAACACGGTCTGTATTTATCGTGAAAGAATTGAAAAAGAAACTGCTCCGCTATGCAGCGGAGCAAGGGATAACATCAGGTACAATTTTCATTACAAGAACGGGCAGACCGATGAGCCGCACAAACATTTGGCGGGAAATGAAAAGCCTTTGCGAAAGTGCGGGTGTCAATCCGCAGAAAGTTTTTCCTCACAATCTACGCCACCTGTTTGCAAGAGTGTTTTACGGTATCGAAAAGGATATCGCCAAACTGGCGGATGTTCTTGGCCACAGCAGTATCAACACAACACGAATTTATGGATATCGCCAAACTGGCGGATGTTCTTGGCCACAGCAGTATCAACACAACACGAATTTATATCATTTCCACCGGGGATGAACACCGCAAAAGAATGGAGCATATGCGGCTGATCCTATGAAAAAACCGCCTGAACCGGCGGCTGAATACATAATCGGCATTATGTTGTAAATGGATATACCAAACTCATTTTATTGATGTCATTATATCATGGCTTGCGGGAAATTACAAGCCATTTTGCGAAAAAAAGTATGATTTTTACGGGATATTGTCAAAAGCAAGCAGCACGAATAAGCCTTTTCAACGAGAATTTCGAAAAGGCTTGGCTTTCTGCGTTCATTTTTAAATTAAATTTTGCGGCTTATGCAAGTTCAGCACTTTCAAACAGTAAATTTTAGCTTGCGTTTATTACATAATGCCGATTATGTTACACAATAAATTCGAGGAGGATGAGAAAAAAAGTGAAAGAAATTATGTTGAATAAATCATTCGCCGGTGGATATGGTTCGGACAGTGAAGACGAACACCCACATGAAATTATGAATTTGTTTCAAACGGATGACGGCGAGATTTATATTTATGTTCCGCCTTATGGGGGTTATGACACAAAAAGTCATGATGTCGGTTACATCCTGTTAACTTCCGAATGGCACCAAAAAGCAACCGAAGTATTATATCTTGTATCGGGATTAACGCTGATGCATCATGGCGGTCTGGAAGCGGAGCCTGAGGAACGGAAAGCGCAGAAAAAGGAGATTATAGAACGCAATATATGCTATGGCGGTAAGCTGCTCAGCGAAATAAATACGGAAGAAAAAACCTTTTATATGACCTTTAAGGCGGATAAAGTGGTTCGCCCAAAGAAAAGAATGTTTCTTGTATGGGATAAAACCTCCAATAATTTTGTAAAAAACGCCGATACCATTACAATCACATTGCCGGACGATTATAAGTATCAGCGCCAGCGCGGTTATATCACGGAATTCCAAAATTATTACCGTCAGCTGAAAGAGATCATCGAAGATCAAAATTCAGAATATTGGGAAGAAAAGAATTATCCCGAAAAGGCACCGAAAGATTTTGCTATACCTCCGATCCCTTTTCATTTTCTAAAGCTGATTCACAAGGAATATGACGAAACGATCTATACCAATCTCTTCTTTGAATTTTTCAGTAAAAATCCGGTTCTTTTTAATTCATTCGCACGGGAAGTCTTAAAAATTCCCGAAGATGACTCTTATACGATGAAAAAAGAGGTTCAAGCAGTCAAGGGAAAAGGTAGGATTGATTTGCTGGCGGAAGGAAACAATCATGTGATTGCCATTGAGAATAAAATTAAATCCAGCTTACATGGGATAGACAAGCGCGAGGAAATTTCGCAGCTTACAAAATATGTTCAATTTATTGAAAAGGGATTTTCCGGCAAAAAAGAAACGCATTATTTTCTGTTTGAACCCAATTATAACGAAATAGATATCGCTTATTTTGACAAGGGCGCTGGCGGTGTCAAATTTCAACCTGTTTGTTATTCGGAAATTTACCGCTTTTTTAAGAAGCATATTGATGCGTTTAAAAGCGGAGAACATGGACAATATGCAGAAGATTTTGTCAATTCACTCCGGGTACATACGGAAACCATGCGGGAAACTGTTGAGCGAAAATTTCTCAGCGTCATTCAGAAAAATGGAACTGTTTAGAAGGAAGGAGATTTATAATGAAAAAATTGTTATCAAAAGCAACCGCGTATCTGTTAGCGCTGACTGTGATATTAGGGATGGGAAGCTGGCCGGCTGTCAGTATGCCTGTTATGGCAGCGGAAGGCAGCGTTGTCAACGTATATGACGCAACGACTTTCGGCGAGATGCTGAAAACCGAAAATGTGGATATCGTGTTGTGGCAGGATATCAATTATACAGGTTCGGATTTAGTATCTTGTAATTCCATTGATCTCAATGGATATGATTTGACTTGCAGTAATACCTTGACGTTCGAGAGTGGAAAAAGAACTGTTAGAATTTTGGACGGCCGATATAATAAAAGCAACCAAACCAGTACCGGTATTGCAACTTTCCAACATAGCATAGCCATCAAAGATGGAACACTGAGGATTGAAAGCGGTGTTGTGTATGTTTCCTCAACGGGATATTCAACATGTATATACGGGACAGGAAATGTAGAATTTATCAACGGAAGCATCACAATTACCGGGGCTTCCCACACTGCGGAGATTGGTCGAAAAGGCACCGACGCAAATGGCGGAGGTCCATATATGGGCGGTAGTGGAGAGAAAGGCATCAGCGGCGGAACCGGAATAGATGTTGACAATGTTTTTGTGTACGGAGGACACATTACTATCCAAGGTGGTGATGGCGGAAGCGGCGGCAATGGCGGCAATGGCGGTGGCGGCAGAACCGCCAGCACTACAGCTTATTATGGACCTGGGAGCAACGGCGGCAACGGTGGCAACGGCGGCAATGGCGGCAACGGCGGTACGGGGATTCAGGCGTCTGATACTGTTGCTTTATATGGCGGCAATGTATATGTATGTGGCGGAAGCGGCGGCAATGGAGGAAATGGAGGAAATGGCGGCGTAGGTGGTAGAACATATAAAAACGATGGATATTATAACTTTACTTACCATGATGGTGGAAACGGAGGGAACGGCGGCGTTACCGGTAGCGGCGGCGATGGCATATCGGCATCCAAGGTTTTAGTATACGGTGGGGAATTAGTTTGTACAGGCGGGGCTCCCGGTTCCAAAGCTGGTAACGGTGGAAAGCTTGGGACGAGACACAACGGAAGTCGTGGAGAAGCTGTAGATGGCAGTATGGGCAACAAAAAATATGGTGGTTCTGGCATTCATGCATCGCTTACAGTAGAAGACGGGACTGTCTCTGCTACCGGTGCACAATACGCCGCCGGAATCGGAGGCTCCGGAAATGAAATAAACGGCTTTGATGTCATAATCAGCGGCGGACAGGTGACAGCAAAAGCCGGCTCACAAGCCTTTGATATCGGCGGCGGCTATGACGGGACAAAATACGGAACTGCCGGAAAATTAACAGTCACAGGCGGCACTTTGATCCTGTCCACGTCAGGCAGAGGTACAAATGCGACTGTTCCGACCTTTACAAACTGTACTGTATCCGGAAGCGGCGCTAATCAATACGAAGGTGTTTATGACGCCAACGGGAAATTTACCCTCAGCGCGGCGGCGCTTACTACAAATCCTAAAGAATACGAATGCAGTGAAACCGTAACGCTGGTTGCTTCATTTGATGTTTCACGGAAGAACGGTATCACAACTCCGGCTCCCCGCGGCTCTGTTTCCTTTGAACTGGACGGTGAGAAAATAGGAACCGCACCGCTGTCAAGGACGACTGCGGGAACAAACGGCTACCGAATAGCATACGCTGAGCTGGAATGGACGGTGCTTGAGGGGGAGCATACCATTACAGCGGAATATATTCCCGGTGCAGGGGATCCGTATACTTCAAATGGTCGAGTTGTTTATGAGGTATCTGTCCACAAACATATTTGGAATGATGATTTTACAATTGATATTGCGCCAGATTGTATCAATGAAGGCTTAAAATCAATACATTGTACCTTGTGTGACGCTAAAAAAGACGAAACTGTAATACCGGCTCTCGGTCACGAGTATTCCGCTGAGTGGACGATTGAGAAAGAAGCCACCTGCACGGAGCCCGGAAGCAAATCGCATCACTGCATCCGTTGTGATGAAAAAACGGATATTACAGAAATCCCTGCAGCGCATTCCTTTGGTCCCTGGGAGGAGAAAACTCCGCCTACCTGCGATACAAACGGCACCAGCACACGCACATGCTCTGTATGCGGCTATTCGGAGACCAAAACAGTTCCTATGAGACACACAATGGTAGAAATTCCGGAGGTTAAGGCAACCTGCACCAGCACAGGTCTTACTGCGGGCGAGAAGTGTTCAGTATGTGGAAAAACCTTGAAAGAGCAGGAAATTATTCCGATGATTCCGCACAACTATGTCACAACGATCGTTCCTCCGACAGAAGAAGCTCAGGGCTATTCCCTGCACACCTGCTCTGTTTGCGGCGATAACTATAAGGATCATTACACCGATTATGTTGGTGAGGACGTCCCGCAGATTATTATCGAAAGTAAAACAGCTTCAGCAGGAAAAACAGTAGCTGTGAATCTCTTTGTCAAAAACAATCCGGGTTTCAATGCGGCGTCAGTTAAAATCGATTACGATACGACAAGACTTCAGCTGATCGGTGCGGAATTAAGTGAAGAGTTTAGTAACGGAACGACTGTTTCATATGACAATCTTCCTTATCTGACATTCGTCAGAGGCGATAATATCAATTCTAATACAAATATGTTGACGCTTACCTTTGAAGTGCTTGATACAGCTGTGACCGGCGATGCATATATCTCGCTGTTATATGAGGAAGGAAATATTTCTAACATCGATGAAGAGGATGTAAACTTTAAAATCGTTGATGGAAAAATTACCATTATAGATTATCTTCCCGGCGATATCAACGGTGATGGCAGGGTCAACACGAAAGATTTGACACGCTTAATGAAATACATCAATCATGAGGATGTTGAGTGTACGGAAAAAGCGCTCGATGTCAACGGCGACGGCAAGGTCAACACCAAGGATTTGACGCGCTTGATGAAATACATCAATCATGAAGATGTTGAAATATTTTGAGGAGGTTAATTTTGAATGAAAAAAATAATGGCATTGCTGTTGTCCTTAACGTTGCTGATTACAACAGCAGTAAATGTGATCTGGGCTACAGCAGCAGATACTCCCGTTATGACCGTTGGTTCGGTTGAAGGCTACAAAGGCGATACTGTAGAGGTGTATGTTACGCTTGAAAACAATCCTGGATTTTCTGCCGCATCCATTGAAATCAGCTTTGATGATACCAATATCGAATTAACCAAGGCAGAACTTTGCGGAAATTTTGCTGTCGGTGCACAGGTCGCTGATACAAATCTACCGTATTTCACCTTTTTAAAAAGTGAAAACACAACGGACTCCGAGTTTTTAAAGCTTACCTTTACAATAGCGGAAGATGCAGCACTCGGCGATATACCCGTTACTGTCCTTTATGAAGAAGGCAATATCAGTGATATAGATGAAAATGATGTGAATTTTAATGTTGTTCCGGGGAAAATCACCGTTATGGAAAAACCTGTTCCCGTAACCGGCATTGCGCTTGACAGGGAAACAGCAAGCATCGGCACAGGAGACGGAACTTTGACGCTTACCACAATTTTCTCTCCTGAAACGGCAACGAATAAAAATGTCACTTGGTCGAGCAGTGATAATACTGTTGCAACGGTGAAGGATGGCGTTGTAACACCGCTCAAAAAAGGAACAACGACGATTACAGTAACAACCGAAGATGGTAATTTCAGCGCTTCCTGCATTGTGACGGTCAACTGCTCTCATCTGCACACAACGAAATATCCCGCAGAGCCGTCAACCTGTATCAAACATGGGCACAACGCTTATACAGTCTGTGATGATTGCGGTGAGATTACGGAAGGCTCTGATGCTGAATTACCGCTCAGTGAACATACCGGCGGCACAGCCACCTGCACAAAAAAAGCGGTCTGCGCTGTTTGCCATCAGGAATACGGTGATTTTGCCGCCCATAATTACATCGAAAATGCAGAGACGGAATATCTTAAAACTGCTGCTACCTGCGGAAGCAAAGCCGTTTATTACAAGAGCTGTTCTGTATGCGGAGCCAAAAGCGAAGAAACCTTTGAAACAGGTGAATACGATTACATGAATCACGTCGGCAAAACCTATCTGAAAAATCAGAAGGAAGCCACCTGCTATGAAGAAGGCTACACTGGAGATACTTATTGCAGCACCTGCAATCGTGAAATCAGTAAAGGACAGTCTATCGCCAAAAACGTTCACAACCCAGCTCCCGTTTGGACAACTGACGAAACGGATCACTGGAAGGTATGTCAGACAATCGGTTGCGGAAGCATCATTGACAAAGCGCCGCACAGCGGCGGTGAGGCAAACTGCCATGCCAAAGCAGTATGTGAAATTTGTGGAGTGGAGTATGGTGATTTTGACTCAGACAATCATGACGGCGGCGCCGAAGTAAGAGATGCTGTTGCCGCCACCTGTAACGAAGACGGCTATACGGGGGACACCTATTGCCTCGGCTGCGGTGAGAAAATTGCCGAAGGAAAAACAATTCCCGCAACGGGTGAACATGTCAATGCTGCCGGAAAATGGGAGAGCGATGGTGCCAACCACTGGCAGGTATGCGACAGCTGCGGTACTGAGTTCAATAAAGCGGCACACGAGGGCGGCGAAGCGACTTGCTCTGCCAAGGC
>CASGBM010000120.1 GCA_949299615.1 uncultured Eubacteriales bacterium
GGCAAAAAAAGCACAAAAACCTTGCACCTAAACAATTCTGAAACGCTTACAAACCGCTATGCGGCTGCGTTTCAGAATTGTTCAGCAGTCATTATTTATTAAATTATATTGCTCTCGAATACCATTTCGTTTACGTCAATCTAAACTATTTGTAATAACGGTTTATTTTCTGCAAAATTTCTTTTGCTTCCTCGGCGGTGTAATCAAAATCAAAATAACAGGACAATCCCTGTGCTTTTAACTCAGAAAACACCACGTCTATGTCTTCCGCTTTTAAACCAATATTAATGATTTTTCCCGCATTTTGAATTTTTTTCAAAACATCAATCCAATATTTTGCCGAAGGCTGTCCCGCTCCATAAACCCACTGTATCCCTGCGAGATTGGGAATTTCGAGCAGACTGTCTAAATGTTTTAATGCATCTGGACCGTCTAAATGAAAAATTGCATTGCCGTTTAAAAACTCGATTTCCTGTCTGATCTCAGGTAAAATGAGCTTTTTAAAATCCTCATGAGAAACCATACAGCTAAAATCACATGAGACTGGATACCATGGTTCTTCTTTGTACAATCCCATCCAATTGATTGTTCCCTGCTGATATTTTTGCGTCATTGCATACAGATCATTAAACTGCGTTTTAAACACTGGCAGTAAAATTTTTTCAGCATTTTTAAACACTTCCGGCTGATCATATACGTCAAAACACATGTTCTGCGGCCCGCGCAAGGATACCAAGCCGTCCGAACCAGGGTGTAAATCGGTGATCCCAACTAGATATTCCCCTTGACTATCTTCTACAAATGCGTTTGTTATTTCTTTTATCTTTTTCCACCATTGATTTTCCGGCTGAAACTCCAGTTTCTCTGTCCAGTCTTCGATAAACGGAACCGAATAGCTGGTCGTTTTCTCGAAAATAAGATCGGCGCCAAACGTGGCACCAAATAAATCCGGTCCTAAATTAGGATTAATATGCATCACCGCATCGCCTATGTATTCAAAAGAATTCATATACGCTTTTTCTTCCTTTATAACATATTCAACATCACACCAGCTTGCTGTGATGTCTGAGGGCGGCACAGGCATTTCGGGCGGATTTTCTTTCCATCCTTTTAAATTCAGGATTGGTGTTTCATTTTCTAAATTCCAAAATTTTTTATATCTTTCTTGGAGTCGTTCCATATCAAGCATTAGCTTTCCTCCTGTCAATTTCTTTTTTTAGCATAAAATGCGGCAGCCGTAAAACTTTTGTCCGGGGTTATCACTTGATTATCTTTTAAAATGATTTGACTGCTGCCAAAGTGCTCTAAAATATCAAATTCATTCGCCAGCTGAATCGTATTTTCACCATTGGTTTCAAAAGTATGTACTACAATCAGCGCTTCATCACCGTTGTCCCGAACCATAACCTGTACCCCTTTTGGAAAATTATAGCTCAAAACGGGCTCCCCATAGCGATAAGAATTTCCACACCGAATAATATGTGCAATTTTTTTATAAAAATTGATGGCGTTCTGTACAATTTTCCACTGATTTTCGTTTAATTCATATATCTCGCCCGACAAACACATTCTACCCAGCATGGTATTTGTCATAGAATAATACAAACGATCATTGTCGTCGCCCGCATGCAGAACGGCCCAGATCTGACTTTGTGACGGATGAACCGCTCTATGCAGATTTGCGGCAATAATCGGAATTTCACGTCCTTCATGCGCATCGGAAAAACTGGCCTGTGAAACAATTTCCATCATGGATGGCTCCAGTCTGTGCCCCCCGCTGGAACAATTTTCTATCACTAAGTCCGGTATTTCTTCTTTAATTTTTCTAAAATAATTTTGCGAAGCACAAACCTGCTGACGCAGCCCCTCGCCCAGACTTTCTGCTCCATCGCATCCAATCCCAATCGTGTCGTTATAATCCACTTTTAGATAACCAAAACCATTTTCTTTTAAAAAGTGAATTACTTTTTTATCCAAATAGTTCGTCACCCACTCGTCACGCATATCTAAAAAAACTCGTCTGCCTGTATCAATAACGCATCCGTTTCTTTTCAGCAAATGTCCCCCATTTTGAAACATTTTAGTTTGATTCGTTGCATTTTCAAATTCAAACCAAATCCCCGGAACCATGCCTTGCGCACGAATGTAATCACAAACTTCTTTGATTCCATTTGGAAATAATTCTTTACTCTGGTTCCAATCTCCAATGCAGCTGTCCCAGCCGCCTTCTACAGCTAAATTCTCCCGAAACCATCCAGCATCTATGGTTAAATAATGACTGCTGAACAATTCTGAAACGCAGCCGCATAGCGGTTTGTAAGCGTTTCAGAATTGTTCAGCAGTCATTAAATAGGTGATTCCTTTTCCCTTTATGCAATCTGCAATTCTTTTAATGTTTTCAAGACTTGGCGTTCCCCAAGTCGCACACCATTCATTAAAGGCAATCGGCAGTTCTTTCTCCATTTCAGGCAATCTGCTCCTATTTCTTATCTGAACGCCAACCAGCTTATTAGATATTTCATCCACACTTCCCTGCGCCACCGCTATAACTGCCTTCGGCGTGACGAAAGAATCCCTTGTTTTTATATTCTTAAACCAATGACCAAATTCAAAATCAGCAATACCTCCGGAAAGATTTAAACCGTTATCGATGCACGAAACTTCCATTTGCCATGATGAAGCAAGATAGAGCTGCGCTCCCCAAATAACATGATTTTCTGTATCTTCCAGCGCAGCAAACGGAAAATATTTGCGAACCGGCATGGAACCAACCGCTCCAAAACGTTCAACACGATAACTTGACGGTGCCCACGCATGCTCCAATTGCAAATCTTCGACTTTTTCACTTTTCAGTCTTCCTTCTGCGCTCCAAAATGACTGCAGCCGATGCAAAATCATTCCGCTTGCTTCTTTTTCAAAATAGGGGCTCAGCATTCCCAGCGTAAAGCTGGATAACATTTCAATTCTTGCTGTTTTCTCAGACGTATTTTGAAATACCGTATACGTTTCAATTACATCCTCCAGCAAAGTCAAATGGTGCTCGATGGTGTGATGGTGTGAATTGGCAAATGTGGTTATGATATGGTTATCTAAAACCGTCTGCTGTACAAATTTTAAATCTGCTGTTGAACCGCTGTCCCGCATGGTCAATCCATTTGCAAACCCACCAGTTTGTCTGTCGCCAAATAATTTAATTTATACCAGCGGCTCCGTTTTACAGGCTTTTTGCGCTTTTAGCGGCAACTTTTTCGGCAATAATTGTATCCCTATGACTGCTTCTCCCTTTTTCTCTGTTTTTTCATCTGCAACATAGTTCAAGACAGAATCTTTGAGCTGAAAACTGGATATGATATGCATATCTTACGCACTCCTTATTTTTACTGAAAAAATTATTATTACAAAAGTCGCCATTGCTTTATGTTTTATTTTACAAAAAGAATCTTGTAAAAACAATGCAATAAATGGTATAATTAATGTAATATTTGGGAGGGCTTGTTATGATTCATATCAACCAAAAATATTTTAAAACTATCTATTATGCAAAAAAAATAATACACGAAAAAAGCGGAGATGAAAATTCATTTATCTCCAGCGGAATTATGAATAAAAAAGGTTCTGACTGCCGAATATATAATTTTTCGCTTCCTTGTCTTAGTTTCCTCTATATTGCAAGCGGGCGCGGAAAATATATTGATGCAAGAACAAAAGAATGCTACCCTATAACGCCTGGCTGCGTGCTGCAGCGTCTGCCGCATGTTGTTCATCATACAATTATAGAAGAAGAAAGCAACTGGCTGGAGATTTATATCAACTTAAACAGTGAAATTTTTGATACTCTTGTAAAAATTGGGCTGGTTACGACAAAACCTGTTTTTTATGTTGGGCTGTCACAAATTATTTTTGATAAAATGATCCGCTTTGTAAACCAGGTAAAAGATTTTCCTGACTATGACGCAACAGAGCTTGTTGCGCAAGCTCAGGAAATACTTCTATACCTCAATAATGCGAGTAAAAAACAAAAAGTAAGCAGCGATATGGAACGACTTTGTGAATATCTTCAAACACACCATCAAGTATCTGCAAATTTGAAAGACATCTGTGAAAATTTATATATTAGTTATGAAGCCATTAGAAAAAAATTTAAATCTGCCATGGGTCTCTCTATTTCTGATTACATTTTAAACCAGCGAATCAGCCATAGTAAGCAGATGTTAATTTCGGGGAAAAGTAACAAAGAAATAGCAAATGAACTGGGATATTGCGACGAGTATGCTTTCAGCAACCAATTTAAAAAAAACACTGGAATCTCGCCAAAAAATTTTGTAAACATGTTTGGAAAGATACAGCAGTAATAAAGTTGTTAACCTTATATTTAAAACATTTTTACTGTAAAAAATATTACAATTCTCTGAGAATGCCTGGATTTTGTGCAAAAATCCGGCATTCTCAGAACAACTGTTTGAAATCTAATTTAACGGAGTCATATGAACTTCGGCATCCTACGGGTTTTCTACACGCCCGTACCATTAGCCCCATACCATTATTCATACTGCAGTCAAAGCCAAAAGAGGCAAAACATTGGTAATTTCGCTTTGCCTGCACTTTGTAATTCTCCCCGCAGCTTTTTATTGACATACAGCATGCAAATCCTGTTTATATTTCGCTGTTTTTTTTCTGTTTCAGCCGAATAAAAACAACAAGGGCCACACAGACAATAACGCACAGCGCAGCAACGAGCTGCGAAACCCGCAGCGGTCCTAAAAACAAGCTGTCTGTGCGCAAGCCTTCAATCCAGAACCGGCCAAGCCCATAACCGGCCAGATATAACAGAAAAATTTCACCGTCAAATTTTTGTTTCTTGCGATACCATAAGAGAAGTAAAAATATAATAATATTCCATAAAGATTCATACAAAAATGTTGGATGAACGCTGATTCCCAGATCGACCAGTTCCATACGCCAAGGCAGCGTGGTTTCCGCTCCGTACGCTTCTGCATTGACAAAATTTCCCCAGCGTCCAATCGCCTGACCAATTAAAAGCCCAAAACCGCCGATATCTGCCACTTTGGGAAAGCTGATTTTTTTAACGCGGCAATAACAAAACGTTGAAATGCAAGCTCCAATGACTCCTCCGTAAATGGCAAGCCCGCCTTCCCAAATTTTAAAAATATCCAGCAAATTGTTTTTGTATTGATCCCATTCAAAAATTACATAGTAAATCCTAGCACAAATGATTGCCGCCGGCAGGCCAAAAATCACAATATCCAGCAGGGTATCCTGCGAAACGCCTCGTTTTTTCCCTTCGTATACCGCAAAAAGATATGCAAGTATAATACCTAAAGCAATAATGACCCCATACCAATGAATGGAAAAGCCGAAGAAAAGAAACGTATTTTTGATATGCATGGAACCAATCCCAAGTCCGGGAAACGCAATTTCATTCACCATTATGTACACACATCCTTTGGTTAAAATTGTTAAAAATCCAGCTTCGCTTTGCTTCGCTATATCCTAAGCAGGATCGTTCCGCCGGCAAACAGCAAAATTTGCCGGCGGGAATGCTTACACCGGTTTTACTACAGATAAAACAGAACGGTCAGGTAAAAACTGTTGTTTCAGTCGGGCATTTACATCAGAAAGCGTAATTTGCTCTATAATCTCTACAAAGTCAAACATACCAATATGATTAAAAATGTTTGACAAAAATCCATGCGCCAAAGCGTTTATATTGTTAAATTGCTTGATGTATCTGCCCCATAGCGACCGTTTGACGCGCTCAAAATCCTCGCTGCTGATTCCTTGTTCCCGAACCGAATCTAAATACTCCAGTACCATGCGTTTTACTTCTTCCGGGTGCAGGCTTTCCCCGCTCAGCACGGTAAATCCATAATCCTTTTCACAATCAACCTCAACGCCTAGTTCTCCTAAAATATGACCCCCGTCATACAATTTCGCATAAAGGTCTCCGGCTTTGCCGAACAAGGTTTCCGCCAAAATTGACAATTCCAGGTTTTTCTTTAAAAGTTCTTTCCCGTCATAACCGCAGTCACAATCTTTAAAGCCAAACATAAACATGGGCACAGACACACTCAAACTCTGGAATACCTCTTGACGGACTACGCTCTCCGGTTCTTTGCCATAGTCCCGCACAATTTCCTGCTGAAACGGCTCCGTTTCATGAATGTGTTTTTGTACGCACTCTGACACTTCTTCCGGGGTAACATCTCCCACAACAAAAAGCACCATATTGGACAAATTGTAAAAAGTTCGGTAGCATTGGTACAAGGTGTCCTTGGTAATTTTGGAAATGGATTCCACCGTGCCGGCAATATCACGGCGAACCGGATGGTTTTCATACATAGAGGACAAAAAATTCATCATGACGCG
>CASGBM010000121.1 GCA_949299615.1 uncultured Eubacteriales bacterium
CGCACGGCGCTCTCCGCGCCAGCCCTTGATATGAGCGGTTTTCGTGGTACACGCCCACGAAAACCGCATATTTAAGTACAGAGGGGTTTCCCCTCTGGCGACTCCCCATAATTGCGAAAAGATAGGTTTATCTACAGTCTGCGGCAGTCACGAAATGACTGCCTGTTTTTTTAAATTTTCGTCAATAGCCCTTCCGCCGGTGCCGAATTTTATGCAAGCCATTAAAAATCATATAATTTCTTGAATTTTCATTGCGTTTTTCAGCCTGCCTGTGATATAATAAAAGTATATTATAAAAATAGAGGGATGTCCGGCAAACGTTGGCTTTTTCTTTCAAAATATGACATAAAAAGTATGGACGATGCCGTTTTTTTAAGATGTCTTACCAAGAAAATCCTGAACAGAAAGGAAGTATGACATTGCTTAATTTTCTAAATACATATTTTTATCCTTTTATCAGAAGTATTCAGCTAACAGATGTTATTGATATTATTCTGGTAGCGTTTATCGTCTATAATGTCATTAAGTTTGTCCGCCAGACTAGGGCGGCGCAGCTTTTAAAAGGAATTGCAATTTTATTGGTAATCATGTATTTATCGGATTGGTTTCAGCTAAATGTGATAAATTTTATTTTGCTCAATACCATGCAGGTTGGCGTTACGGCGCTTTTGATTGTGTTTCAGCCGGAACTGCGCCGTGCGCTCGAGCATATGGGCCGCAGCAAATTTGGCAGCATTTTTTCGTTTGAGGAGCATAAAAATGCGGAGGATATTATCGATGAAATTTGTCTGGCAGTAAATTCTATGGCAAAAACAAAAACAGGCGCCATTTTAGTGTTTGAGCGCAAAACAAAATTGGACGACATGCTGACCGGAGGGACGTTAATTAATTCGACCATATCTTCGGAACTGATCGAAAATATTTTTGTGCCAAACACTCCTTTGCATGACGGCGCTGTAGTTGTACGAAATGGCAAAATCTATAAAGCAGCGTGCGTTCTGCCGCTTTCCGGGAATAAAAATTTGAGCAAGGAGTTTGGAACCAGACATCGTGCCGGGCTTGGCATCAGCGAACAATCGGATTGCGTATCCCTTGTGGTATCGGAAGAAACGGGGAAAATTTCTGTCATGGTAAATGGGGATATGATACGGAATTTGTCAGTCGCCTCCTTAAGCAGGCTGTTAAACAAGCTGATAACAGAACCGGATCAGGAGAAAATGAAGAATCTTCGGTTTTGGAAAGGGAGGGACAGTAAATGAAATTAAATTTACGCGATGACCTCGCCTTAAAAGTGGTGTCTGTTTTAATCGCAATAGCGCTCTGGTTTTATGTTGTTCAGGTTCAAAGTCCGGATATTGAGCGAACGATTAAAGGTGTTCCGGTCGTTTTCAGCCAAAAAAGTGTATTAGAAAGCCGCGGGTTAATCCTTTTAAACGATAAAGAGCACACCATTGATATTAAAATCCGGGGAAAACGAAAGTATGTTATTGATGCTTCGGCGGAAAACATTACTGTCCTGGCGGATGTGAGCGCCATTGAGGAGACAGGGGAGCAAACCATTTATACCAGCATAATTCTTCCATATGGAAATTTAGAGATTATTAATCAAAATCCTTCTGTCCTTACAGTGGAAGTCGATAATTTGGTTACGGTTGAAAAAGAAATAGAAGTACGCACGGAAGGTGAACCGAAGGCAGATTTTGTGATCGGATCTGCTACGGTATCTCCGACTTCGGTTCAGTTAAAGGGTCCAAAATCTATTTTGGACGGTGTTGCTTCTGTTGCTGCCAATATTGATATTGATGAAAAAGATGCCGATATTGAAACGGTGGTTCCATTAAAGATTTATGGCTCAAGCGGAAAGGAAATTAAATCGGACTACATTTCCGCTGACGTTACGGAAGTGGAAGTCCGCTGTGAAATTTTAAAGACAAAATTGATTGACGTTCAGCCTTATTTTGACAGCGCAGATTTGGAAGCGGCTGATGAATACCGATTGGATACCGGCAGTATGAAACAGATTAAAATAGCGGGACCAAAAGATTTAATTGATACTCTTAGTGCAATTAAAACAAAACCGATTTCTATTGCCGATATTTCAGAGAACGGAGAAGCAACGGTAGAATTGGATTTGCCGACCGGAGTCCGTTCTTTGGAAGGGAGTAGTTTTACGTTCCGCTTTATTCGCCAGAATTTAACGCAGGAAAACGCTTCGCCGCAGCCATAATGTTATCCTTCTGCAATGAATTTGTATGATTTTCACAAAGAATTTAAATAGTTTTTGTGGAAGTTTATTAATTGCGCGAATTGTATCCCTTAAGGAATCGTGCTATCATTAATATATACCACAATTAACACAACAAACAAACTTTTTTCATTTTCCCTCCTTTGAATAAAAGGAATTGAAAACCGCCTGTTTTCGGACAGGCGGTTTTCAATTGCATTTATTTTTAACCCCAGGAAAACAAACTGAAACTTTTTTATGATTGGGATTGCATTTCCTTTTAAAATATGAGAAAATATAAGAGATGAAGGAGGGGTAAAAAATGGATGCATTAGAAGTGTTAAAAACAAGACGCAGCGTTCGGAAATATTTGAACAAAGAGGTAGATCCGGAGATTATCCGTGATATTGTAGACTGCGGCAGACTGGCGGCGTCGGGGCGCAATGTGCAGCCTTGCCGGTTTATTGCTGTGACAGATCCGGAGCGGAAGAGAAAGGTCTCGCAGATCACAGAATATGGTAAATTTATTAACGACGCCTCTGCCTGTATTTTAGTATTTGCGGAAGAAACCAAATATATGATTGAGGATGGTTCTGCCGCAACGCAAAATATCCTGCTCGCAGCAAAAGCGCATGGGCTTGGTTCTTGCTGGGTGGCTGGACATAAAAAAGAATATGCAAAAGAGATAGAGAGCTATATGGGCGTGCCGGAAAATGTCAAGCTGATCGCCTGTGTTGCGGTTGGTTATGAAGATGGAAATGCACAAACGAAGAAGCTTGCGCTTTCCGAAGTGCTTCATTGGGACCGTTGGTAAAGACGTATTTTTTATATTCGGCAGATGCTTTATGCATGATTAAACGTGCTGTGTTTTCCTGCCGGCAGACTTTCGCATAAATCATTCTCTGTTTAACCATACTAATGGTATTAAAGATAAAGGAGAACGGCGATGTCTGAAAATAGAAAAATGGAGCAAAACAATGATGAGAATGGGCAGACAGAAAACAATTCAGGCAATATTAAAGATTTTGGAAGCAGTAATATACAAAATTCAAAGGGAAACATCCATTGTCTGACCATTGTTGGACAGATTGAAGGGCATATGCTTCTGCCGCCGCAAAATAAAACAACAAAATATGAGCATGTGATTCCGCTGCTGGTTTCCGTGGAGGAAGACGAGCGGGTGGATGGATTAATTGTAATATTAAATACGGTCGGCGGCGATGTTGAGGCGGGGCTTGCGATTGCTGAAATGCTTGCCAGCATGGAAAAACCTGTGGTTTCGTTGGTTTTAGGCGGAGGTCATAGCATTGGCGTGCCGCTTGCAGTATCTTCCCGGCATTCGTTTATTGCGCCGTCGGCAACAATGACCATTCATCCGATCCGGATGAACGGACTTGTCATTGGTGTACCGCAAACCTATGAATATTTTAATAAAATGCAGGATCGGGTCGTCAATTTTGTGACAAAAAATTCACATATTTCGAAAGAAAAATTTACAGAACTGATGATGAAAACCGGGGAAATGGCGAACGATGTTGGCTGTATTATTATGGGAGAAGAAGCGGTTCGATGCGGATTAATTGACGAAGTTGGAGGAATCCGCGAGGCGCTTTCTTGCCTGTATGGGATGATTGAGCAAGAAAAAAAGAAAAAAGCAAAGGATGAAGCAAATCAATATGAGTCAGAAACTGGAAATTGGGATCAAAAATCAACGGGAAATGAAAGTTGATGAAACAAAAAGCGCTGTCAGCGCCGGCAGCGGCACGCTTATGGTGTTTGGCACGCCGTTTGTGGCGGCGCTGATGGAGCAGACGGCAGAAGAAAGCGTGCGCCCATACTTAGAACCAGGACAAGCAACCGTGGGCACCAAGCTGGTTTTAAACCATACAGCGGCAACGCCGATGAATCGGGCTGTTTCCTGTATATCAGAATTGATTGCTATTGACCGGCGCCGTTTGGTCTTTCGTGTGGTTGTCTGCGATGAGGCGGGGCAGGTTGCCGATGCGGAACATGAGCGCTTTATTGTAGATGCGGAAAAATTTATGGCAAAGGCAAACAGCAGAGGGGGAGAGGTATGTTAACAGATATTGAAATTGCGCAGGGGGCAGCCATGCTTCCGATTGCCAAAATTGCAGAGAAAATAGGCATTTTGCCGGAAGAGTTAGAGTTGTATGGAAACTTTAAGGCGAAGCTTTCAAAAGATGTTTGGAACCGGGTGAAAGATAAGCCAGACGGAAAATTAGTTCTGGTGACGGCGATTAACCCCACTCCTGCCGGAGAGGGAAAAACGACAACTACTGTCGGGTTAGGGCAAGCTATGGCAAAATTCAATAAAAATGCGATTATCGCCCTTCGCGAACCGTCCCTCGGTCCGGTCATGGGAATTAAGGGCGGTGCTGCCGGCGGCGGCTGGGCGCAGGTTGTCCCCATGGAGGATATTAACCTGCACTTTACCGGCGACATGCATGCGCTGACCGCGGCAAATAATTTGCTGTGCGCCCTGGTAGATAACCATATTAAACAAGGAAATGCGCTTGGGATTGATCCGACAAAAGTGATTTTCCCACGGGCGCTTGATATGAATGACCGCTCGCTTCGTAATGTAGTAGTTGGTCTGGGAGGTTCGATCAATGGTGTGCCGCGGGAAGACCATTTTGTAATTACGGTGGCATCGGAACTGATGGCAATTTTATGTCTGGCAAACGATTTGTCCGATTTAAAACATCGCCTGGCGCGTGTGATCGTGGGGTATACATACGAGGGTAAAGAAGTGCGGGCAGGAGATTTAAACGCACAAGGAGCGATGGCGGCGCTTTTAAAGGACGCCATTAAACCGAATCTGGTCCAGACGCTGGAAAACACGCCGTGCTTGATGCATGGCGGACCGTTCGCCAATATTGCGCACGGCTGTAACAGTATTCAGGCAACCAAAATTGCGCTGAAACTGGCGGATTATGTGATCACAGAAGCAGGGTTTGGCGCAGATCTCGGCGCGGAGAAGTTTCTGGATATTAAGTGCCGGGCGGCGGGGTTAACCCCATCGGCAGTTGTGATTGTGGCGACGGTGCGCGCACTGAAATACAACGGCGGTGTGGCAAAATCGGATCTTGCGCAAGAAAATTTGGAGGCGTTGGCAAAGGGAATTGGAAATTTGGGAAAACATATTGAAAACATGCGTAAGTTTCATTTAAATGTGCTGGTTGCCATCAACCGGTTTGATACGGATACAGAAGCAGAAATTGCATATATTGAGGAATATTGTCAAAAACTGGGAGCGGAATTTTCCCTGAGCGAGGTATTTGCCAAAGGCGGCGAAGGCGGCAGGGAGCTTGCGGAAAAATTGGTGCATATGTTAGAGACAAAAGAAAGTCATTTTGCACCTATTTATGAGGAAAAGCTTCCGATTAAAGACAAGATTGAAACCATTGTGAAAGAGATTTACGGCGGAGAAGGGGTGGTTTATACTGCAGCGGCGGAAAAACAAATTCGCACGCTGGAGGAAAATGGATACGGTTCGCTTCCTGTCTGTATGGCAAAAACGCAGTATTCCCTTTCGGATGATCCAGCGCTTTTGGGCAGACCGACTGGTTTTACTGTAACGGTAAAAGAAGTAAAGGCGTATGCCGGGGCTGGATTCGTTACCGTTTTAACGGGCAGTATCATGACGATGCCGGGGCTGCCGAAGGCACCGGCGGCGTGCAGGATTGATGTGGATGAAAACGGCGTTATTTCTGGATTGTTTTAAAGATTTAATCCAATTTGCTAATCATGGAAATGATTAAATATAACAAGTAAGGAGCATGACAAAATGAAAGAATTAAAAGGATCAAAAACAGAAGCAAATTTAATGGCGGCATTTGCCGGCGAGTCGCAGGCAAGAAACAAGTATACATACTATGCTTCGAAAGCAAAAAAAGACGGATATGTGCAGATTGCCAACCTGTTTGAAGAAACGGCAAACAATGAAAAAGAACATGCGAAAATTTGGTTTAA
>CASGBM010000122.1 GCA_949299615.1 uncultured Eubacteriales bacterium
AAAAAAGCACAAAAACCTTGCACCTAAACAATTCTGAAACGCTTACAAACCGCTATGCGGCTGCGTTTCAGAATTGTTCAGCAGTCATTAAATAAGTTTTATTCGAAAGAATCTAGTTTTGATTTTATAGTTTTAATATATTCTGTAGGGGATTTATTTTCTAAAGATTTAAAAATCCGGCTAAAATAATATACAGAGGAAAAGCCAACTTCTGCAGCAATCTGTGTGATATTCAAACTGCTTGCGCGGAGAAGTTTTTTGGCTTCTTTAATTCTTAAACGATTTATATAATGGATAATGGTTTCCCCAAATGCCGCTTTAAACCCGTAGCAGAGAGAGGTTTTATTGGTGTTATAAAGAAAGCAAAGTTCGTTTAAATTAATCTTTCCCTTATAATTTTTCTCAATATATGTACAGATTTCAAGCATATTCGCATTGGCAATTTTGTCGTTTTTTAACTGCTGGCTTACGGTTTTGGAACGCAGCAGCATAATAAAAAATTCCTCCAGTTTTATTTTTATCATCTGATCCGCGCCAAAAGGATAATCCTTTCGTTTTTTCATGTTTTTTACATTTGGAACATCATATGGCGGTAAAAAAACACTTCGGCCTTCTTTAATAATTTCCGTCAGTATTTTTTGCTGCGCTTGAGACAACATGGTTGGCTGGGAGGAAAAGGAATCGAGCATTTCGCTCGCGCATTCAAAGCCGATAATAATCACGCTCGGGGCGTCATCTGTCGGGCATGAAAGCGAGTGTATTTCATTCGTTTTATGAATGATTAATTCATTCATCTTAAGGATTCCGGTATAACTTTCCGATTCTACCGTAATAGAGCCGCTGTCTACATACACCAATTCCCGAAAAGCATGTCTATCCATAAATGTGTGGTATTGATTCGTAAATTCAAAATAATGAATATTGGCGATTTTTGTCACCTCAATCGCCATATGAAACCGTTTTAATTGAAACTCCATAATATTTTCCGCCATTTCTTTTTTTTCATTTTATCATATTATTGCAATTTAGTCAATCGTAAGATTATTTAATATTATGTAAAATAATCTTACGATTTTCTAAATACAAAAATAAAATTTAATGATATACTCAGAGTATCAAATGAATGAACGGAGGTCTCTATGATGTCATCAAGAGTTTGTATCCCTGATTATGAATATAAAGAAAGGATTGCCAAAGCGGCTAAAATGATCCGCGAAAAAGGTCTTGACGTTATGGTTGTGTCAAGTACGGAATCAGATTACGCCAACGCAAGATATTTCAGCGGCTTTTGGCCTCTTTTTGAAAGGGCGGGCGTTGCCATTTCTGCAAGCGGCGACGCGGCACTTCTGGTAGGACCGGAATCTGCAGTTTTTGGCAGAGACTTTGGTAAAATCGACAAAATCTTTGTTTTAAAAGAATTCAGAGAATCTGCGGATCCGTCTTATCCCGAACTGCATGCCGACACATTCTCCGATGTCTTTAAGGCAATTGGTGTATCGGGCAAAAAACTGAAAATCGGCCTTGGCAGCTATGTGGAGTGTACCCTGCCGATCTATGAGGGATGAGGGGTTAAAAGACAGTTTTCCGGAAAGTGAAATTGTACTGTGCAACGATATTATGGTGGAATTGCGCAAAATCAAAAGCGAAAATGAGCTTGCCTGTATTCAGGAAGGTTTTCGTATTATTGAAATCGCAACCAATGAAGTAATTAAAAATTTAAAACCGGGCGTAACAGAACTGCAGATGGTTGGAATTGCAGAAAAAGTAATTTATGAGCACGGCGCAGAGTATGAGGGACTCCCGATGTATGTTTTCAGTGAAGAATCCACTCGCCATGCTATCAGCCGTTCTCGCTATCGTGAAATTAAAGAGGGCGATATCGTCCAGCTGAATCTTTCTGCTAAAATTGACGGCTATTCCCCGTCCATCGGTCTTCCTGTGGTCATGGGAAAACTAACCGGTGAGCGCAGGAAAATTGTTGAATTTTGCCGCATGGCGCATGAATGGACAACCGAGCAAATCAAAGCAGGCGTTATGGCCAGCACAATTGCAAAAGACTTTTATCAATTGTATGTTGACAACGGCATGAAAGACAACTTTGTTTACGGTCCCTGCCATGGTACCGGCATGATTGAAGTTGAAGCTCCCTGGATGGAAACAACCAGCGACTATCCGCTCGAAGCAAATATGACTTTCCAGGTTGACACCTTTATATCTGGGCCTACTTTCGGTGCAAGATGGGAAAAGGGAATTGTTGTAACCAAAGACGGCTGCCGCTCTATGACAGATTATCTGAAGAAAGGAATTATAGAAATCGATGTGTAAACTTGGTGCAGGAAAAAAACTATGGATTATTCCAGATTGTGAGCTTCCGGAAGAGGGAGAAGGGATATTAAAAGGTCATGAGTCTGTTATTGTAGTAAACGACAGCGATGCCGATGCAACCATTAAAGTAACGCTTTATTTTACAGACAAAGAATGTTATACTGATATTACATGGCACGTTGCGGCAAACCGGGTGCACTGTTTCCGCATGAATAACCTGGAGGATATGTGCGGATTTTCCATTCCGCTGAACACGCAATATGCCATGAAGCTGGATTCTTCTTGCAATATCGTGGTGCAGTACGGAAGACTTGACAACCGCCAAACGAATCTTGCTTATTACACAACACTCGGTTACAATGAATAAAAGGGAGTGGTCAAAATGATTCTTGACAAGAGTTTTCCAAGGGAACTTGAATATGTAAAGAAAAATAATATTCCGGTAGTGATCGCAGGAGGAACTGTCGAATATCATGGGCCGCACTGCAGTTTTGGCTGCGATACTCTGGTTGCGGAAGGATTGTTGCATAAGCTTGCGGAAAAAAAGGAGATTATGATTGCACCTTCGATCTCCTACAGTCCGTCGAGCTATGCGGTTGCAGATGAAACAAGCGGAACTGTGCATGTGGAAGAGGATGCTTTTGAAGCTTACCTATATTATGTTTTCATGAGCATGCTTTGCTCCGGACTAAGAAATATTTATGTGGTTATCCACCATCAGTTTGAGCAGGAATCGCTTATGCCAATGACGCTCTCTTACATGAAAGCTGCCAAAAGGGCAACTATGAAATACCTGGAAAAAACACAAGGACAGGGCTGGTGGGGAAGTGAAAGTTACAGCAGTTACTATGATAACCTAGGCGAAAACAGCAATCCTTTTGCATGGATTAAGGTTATTCCAACCATGAGCAGTGCGGTGCAAAATGCAACCGGTTATGACCATGCAGGGAAATATGAGTGCTCTATTTTAATGTCGCTATATCCCGAAGCAGTAAAATTAGACCGCTTGGGCGATGTAGAGCATTGGTTTACAAAAAATGCTGTTGAGGCAAATCGCGAATTAGGCGATCAAATGGTAGCTTTGTCGCTTGCATACCTTGAAAAAACCATTCAATAAAGTTTGCGCAAACGAAATGATCAAAGCTTTTGAGCTGGCTTGCACAGCCTGAAACGAAAGACCGGAGGATGTCTTTGGACCAGACGGTGTTAGACGGAGCGAGAGCTTGAACTTAAAACTATTCTCCATGTATTTACAAATCAAAATGAATATAGTTACAAAAAAATGCTCCTGTTGCGGCGAGACAGGAGCATTTTTTCGACCTATGCATCATTGAGCGGAAATAGATTTAATCACGAGAGTGTTCAGGAAAATATCAAATTTTGACTACAAGGAGCATTCCTGTTAAGTAACAAAAACGAAGTTTGACAAAAAAGAATACCTTCCAATATAATCAGTGTAGTTGGTGAGACAACAAACACAAAAAATTGTAGTTGGTGAGACAACAAACACAAAAAATACTGGAGGTATGGGTTTCTATAGGAACTTTAGGAGTAAAAAACACGTTTTCAATGTAAAAGTTATTACGAACTAGCTTATTCATATCGTTTGTTATCTCTATTGAATCCAGTAATACAGATTGTGCGTGAAGTAACTTAATACAAAACCCCGTATTATCTAAAATTTCTTCAAAATCCATAATATCTTGTTTTTCATCAATTGGTTCAAATGAAAAGATGGTTTTTTGCTTGACATCATCATATTCCGTATGTAATCTTAATGTACCTTTTTATGAGATGAGTCTATCACCCAATAACATGTAATACAGGTGATGGCTTTTCAATAGCGCATCTAATATTTGATTTTGTTTTCGCCTAAGAAGCTTAGATTTAGTATATCGCGTTGTTTCATATCCGCCCATAAAAATAATTGTATCACTCATAAAAATACATCCCTTTCCAATAGCTATTCATCATTATAACAGAAAAACAGTCGAAATTTACACTTGACTGTTTTTCTGTTATAGGTAAAATAAAAATCCGAACACTTCACCAATCGGAAAGATTGATAAGATGTTCGGATTATTTGCGTTTGGCAGGGGCAGAAGGACTTGAACCCTCGGCACGTGGTTTTGGAGACCACTGCTCTACCAACTGAGCTATACCCCTATATGAAACTAATGTTGATGGCAGTACATTTTAAAAACAAAATTTTACAATTGAATCACACGCTGCCAGATATTACAAATTTTTCAACATTTCCATTTCAAAACTGTTTAACAATCGTCAACAATTTGTCCAAATTATCTGACGATTTATAATTATACACGCAAACGCATGGTTTGTCAAGTTATTTCTTTTATTATTTGGTATTTGAAATCATATATTTTTGAAAGAATGTTTACGGAGTAAAACGGCGGTCGATCGGCAGCATAAATCCGTCTAGAGAAGTGGTCATGCAATCGCCTGCTATCATGGTATCATTATAAATGTACATATTAATATATACCGGTTCATTTACTTCATACGGGAAGTTTTGGACAATATAGGTATAGCGCTCTACCGTTTTACCCTTATAGCGCCGCAGATCAAACCCGCACATAGTTTGCAGTTTATTATATTCGTTATAAACATCATCAAATTCTTCTGGAATTTTTACTTTGGCAGCGGTTTCACTTCCGGGGTCAGCCTCCCAGCCAAAGCTGGCAGCACAGTTGACACGAGCTATGGTTGTCGTTAAATCGCGAATAGCATTGTTTTCGTTAATTTCTTTAAAGATGATCCGTCCCCAGAGGATAAATATTAAACTGGCAAGGAGTAAAAGCAGCAGTTTATTCCAGTTTTCTTTGATATATGTTTTCATAGGACACCAGCTTTCAAATAACTATCAATATATTCTATGTTGCAATTTGTGATGATATGGCAAGGTGACCAAAAAATTATTTTAATGTTTGCGCGTTGTTTGTTCTAAATTTTATGTAATATTTTTAAAAAATTGTTAATTTTTTATCAAAATTTGGTTTATGTCTTGATTTTTTGTCAGAAAAGGATTACAATCAAGGTAAGCGAATAACCAATACATATGGTATATTAAATTTTTTATAGGAGGTTACAGTTATGGCTAGATTCACATTACCAAGAGATATTTATTATGGCAGAGATGCTTTGGATGAGCTGAAAAATCTAAAAGGGTCCAAAGCAATTGTGGTTGTTGGCGGCGGTTCTATGAAACGTTTTGGTTTTTTGGATAAAGTAATCGCTAATTTGCAGGCTGCCGGTATGGAAACTTGTCTTTTTGAAGGGGTAGAGCCGGATCCGTCTGTGGAAACGGTAATGAAAGGCGCCCAAATGATGCGTGAGTTTGGTCCCGACTGGATTGTGTCAATCGGCGGAGGATCTCCCATTGATGCGGCAAAAGCGATGTGGGTGTTTTATGAATACCCAGATGTGAAATTTGAAGATTTGCTTACACCGTTTAGCTTCCCGACGCTTCGGACAAAAGCAAAATTTGTTGCTATTCCGTCCACATCGGGTACAGCAACTGAGGTAACTGCATTTTCTGTTATTACAGATTATCAAAAAGGAATTAAATATCCGCTGGCTGATTTTAATATCACGCCTGATGTGGCAATTGTGGATCCGGCTTTGGCAGAAACCATGCCGCAAAAATTGACGGCGCATACGGGAATGGATGCATTGACCCATGCCATTGAGGCTTATGTATCGACTGCAGCAACACCGTTTACGGACCCGTTGGCATTAAAGGCGATTCAGATGGTAGTTCAGTATCTTCCTGCATCTTATGAAGGCTGCATGAATGCAAGAGAGCAGATGCATTATGCACAGTGCCTGGCGGGAATGGCGTTTTCCAATGCGCTTTTAGGTATCGTTCATTCTATGGCGCATAAAACTGGCGCTGCCTTTAGTACAGGGCATATACCGCACGGCTGTGCCAATGCAATTTACTTACCTTACGTAATTCAGTACAATGCAAAAGATATGCGCGCTGCAAAGCGTTATGAGGATATTGCCAATGCTCTTGGACTGGATGGAGTTCCTGCGCTTTGTGCAAAAATTGATGAGTTTAACAAGAGAATGGGAATCCCGAAGACGCTAAAAGAATTTGGCGTGGAAGAAGCAGAATTTAAATCTAAGCTTTCTGATATTGCGAAAAATGCAATTGGGGATGCTTGCACGGGTTCTAATCCGCGAATCCCGACACAGGAAGAGATGGAACAATTGTTTCCTGCAATTTATTATGGAGATAAAATTGATTTTTAGTGATGTAAATTTTAAACCCTCCGCTTGGTTTTACGCCATGGCGGAGGGTTATTTTCTTGTTTTGACTTTTACGCCTTAAGGTGGCAAAGATCAAAAATTATGTATCTATGAAAGGATATGCATTTTTACATAATTTGACGGAGACATTCCGGTCCATTTCTTAAAGCATTTTGAAAAATAATATAAACTATGAAACCCGCATATTTCTGCAACTTTAGAGACAGAAGAGTAGGAATATCGAAGCAGTTGTTTTGCTGTGTCAATTCGGATCCGAATCACATCTTCTTTTGGCGAAATTTTAAGATTTTCTTTATATAAGAAAGAAAACCGGCTGACGGAATAGCCGCTTAATTTTGCCATTTCTTCTAAGGACCATTCTTGAGAAGGATTTTTTTTGATTGCGCTTCGCACTTTGTTGATGGCAGAAACAGCAGATTGGTTTTGCGTGCTTTTTTGATACGAGCGATGTAAATCAATAATCAGCTGTGTGAGAATGCAGTTAATTTTATCGTAATATCCATCAAATTGGTGAAGCGCTTCCTTATTTAACTGCCGGATGTAGTCACGCAAAAAGAAATGCTCAGAAAGATCAAAAGGCTGATTCATTGGGACGGGGTATTTTTTAAATAGCTTTGCAATTTCTTCGCCGCGAATATATGCCCAATCGTTGATAAATCCTTGCGTTGCCTGTTTCACAGGGCCGTGGCAAACAGGGACATACGGCTCCATGATCAGCATAGAACCTTTTTTCCCAAAAGCAAGTTCTCCTTCGTATTCATATAAAAACGGAGTTTGAAAGTAGGAAAGAAAATAGCAGTCGGAGATAATCCGCTTGCAGAACTTGCCTTTTTTATTTTGATACGAAATGTCGCCGTTCAAAAAAATCATAACGCCCCTCCGCAGTAAGATAATGCAAATAAATAACCAAAAAAAGCATTTACTCTAGTATTATATAATAATATAATTTAAATATCAAGCAAAAGGAGGGTAAAGATGAAAAAAACAAGTTTAAACGGGGTTTGGAAAATGACAGGAAATGGATTTGATTGCGAAGGCACCATTCCCGGTTCGGTGTATTCTTTTTTACTTTCAAATCATTTGATGGACGACCCTTATTACCGCATCAATGAACTGGAAGCGTTAGAGCTTATGGAGCATGAGTATACTTTTTCGCGTGATTTTTCGTTTACCATGCCGGGCAAGGAGGAGAAAGTATATCTTCATTGTGACGGATTGGATACGCTCTGCCGCATATACTTAAATGAACAATGGGTGGCTTCGGTGAAAAATATGCACCGGAGATATGAATTTGAAGTGACAGCTTTTTTAAAAAATGGTCAAAATTCCATTCGTTTGGTCTTTGCGTCTGCCAATCAATATTTTAAGCAAAAAAACCGAGAAGAAAAAACGTTTGCGACGACGGATCCGCTGGTAGGATTTCAGCATTTGCGCAAATCCTTTTGTATGTCAGGATGGGACTGGGGGCCGCGGCTGCCTGATGCGGGAATCTGGCGCGATATTTACCTTTTGACAGAAAATTCTGCACGGATTGAGGAGGTACATATCGTGCAGCAGCACGAAAACGGCAAAGTTTTTGTTACGCCGTTTGTCCGTATTTGCGGAACGGCTGAAATAAAAGTCACGGTGAAAACTCCGGAGGGGGAATCTTTTTCAATTGCCGCAAACGAGACCAGCGAGATACCGAATCCTAAGCTTTGGTATCCGCATGGTTTGGGTGCTCAGCCGCTTTACACTTTCCGCGTTGAAGCAATCGAAAACGGAAGCGTCGTTGACTGGTCAGAAAAAAGGATTGGCTTGCGTACTTTAAAATTAGTGCGCGAAAAGGATAAATATGGCGAAAGTTTTTGCCATGAAGTAAACGGAATCCGTTTTTTTGCTATGGGAGCAGATTATATTCCGGAAGATAATATTTTGTCCCGTATCACAAAAGAGCGCACACAAAATTTACTAAAACACTGTGCCAGCTGCAATTTTAACGCCATTAGAGTGTGGGGCGGCGGACATTATCCGGATGATTTTTTTTATGATCTTTGTGACGAATTGGGGTTAGTGGTATTTCAAGACATGATGTTTGCCTGCATAGAAGTGCCTTCCGATCAAGAGCTGTATCATGAAATTGAGCAGGAGGTAGAGGATAATTTAAAGCGAATCAGACATCATGCATGTATTGCCATTATTTCCGGAAATAATGAAATGGAAGAAGAAGGCGAATTCTTTATCGGAGAGAATTGCAAAGCAGTGTATTTTTCAATCTTTTCCGAATTGATTCCGGAAAGTATTTCCCGTTTATGTCCGTATATTCCATACGTTCCTTCTTCGCCGTCAAGCGGCGGTAATTTTATGGATCCAACCAATGAAAATTTTGGAGATTCTCATTATTGGAAAGTATGGCATGGAGGGTTGCCGTTTTCGGAATACAGAAACCACTATTTCCGTTATTTAAGTGAGTTTGGCTTTGAATCATTCCCATGTGAAAAAACAGTAAACAGCTTTACTTTGCCGGAGGATAGAAATATTTTCAGCCGCGTCATGGAAATGCACCAAAGATGTGTTGGCGCAAACAAAAAAATTCTGACTTATCTTGCGGATACGTTCCGGTATCCTACGGAGTTTGGCACGCTTCTGTATGCTTCTCAGCTTCTGCAGGCGGAAGCAATCCGATATGCAGTGGAGCATTTGCGCAGGAACAGAGGAAGATGCATGGGGACACTTTACTGGCAGCTTAACGATATTTGGCCGGTGGCGTCGTGGGCAAGTATTGACTATTATGGAAGATACAAGGCGCTTCAATATGTTGCCAAGCGGTTTTACCAGCCGGTGATTATTTCCTGTGAGGAAATCGGCGAAATGACCACGCGCGATTCCGTAATCCGTGAATATGGCTATTATGACTACGAGACGAAAGCAAGGCTTTCTGTTTGCAATGAAAGTATAAAAGACGTTACCGGGGATGTTTGCTGGAGATTGTGTACAGCAGATGGGACCATATTAAAAAGCGGAAGCGAGACAGTAACGGTCAAAGCACAATCATCGTTATGGCTGGAAGAAATGGATTTTCATAAAACGGATGTCAATCATCATTATTTATCGAATATCGTAAACACTTCTTAATTGTATAGTTTTTGGCTTCCCGGAAAGAATCTTTACCGTTTTACTTCCCTTTTCCATATCAAAATAATTATCGTCTACAATAAAATCACTGTCAGGAGAATCAATTTCAACAAATTTTGCATAACAATCGGAACACACCGTAATTTCATCCCCCTTTACTTCGCAACGCAAATGAGGGTCTAAAAACTCAAAATATTTCGGCAGTGTAAACAGGACGGGACCCGATGATATTTC
>CASGBM010000123.1 GCA_949299615.1 uncultured Eubacteriales bacterium
ATTTGTTTACCGTCATGGTAAGCGCAAAGCATGTTGTCCATTGCTATGACTGCCACATCCTTGCCGATATATTCTGCGGGAACGGAATATTGATTGCCGTGATATTGTCAATAATAGTTGGCACATTTTCCTCAAACATTCACACACTTATGCGGCTATATCTAACGAGTCGTAGTATCGCTGTCTTTTGACCATGGGAGGAAGCCCGCCATTGGCAGAGCATATCCGCCTGTTGTTCCAATAGCTGTTAAAGTACCTCCAAACCTGCTAAGAAAAGTCAAGCATTTTTAAACAGGTTTCCAACTTTTTTGTTATATAGTTTTTAGTCATCACTTTTAGACCACCGCCCGAAAACGCTGGTCTAACGAAAATATAAATAATTCAGTTTGCGTAAACTTCGCTTACACGCGCATAATAGATGCGCAAAAACTTATTGAGTGCGGCAATCTTTGCAACTTTCTTCGGCTTGCCTTCAGACTCTTTTTTCAGCATGTACAGATACACGGCGTTGTCCTGAGATGGCTTTACTGTTTTAAGGCATTTCATCACTTCATAGCCGGTTTTCCGAAGTAGAGAAGAGCCACGTTTGGAAATTTTACGTCGTGTACCCGTAAAGTTTCCTGATTGAAACGGCGGCGAGTCAATTCCGGCAAAGGCAATCAGTGCGCTGCTGCTATGAAAACGGCGCACATCGCCAATCTCGGCAATCAACCTTGGCGCTAAAACGTCGCCAACACCGTTCATGGCACGAACAGTATTATACTCAGGCAAAGTGGTTGCAAGTTCCTGCATTTGTGTTAAAATGGTTTCCAGAGTCTTGTTAACTTCTTTCAGGACTCTCACAGCCTCCAATGTTAACATTTTGGTGGATGCAGCATTGGAAGGCAAGGAGGGGATACCATTGCAAGCCAAGGCATAAATTGCTTTTGCCTTGGATTCACTTGCGTGGTATCCTTTCTTTTTTGCCCAGGTATAATAACTGCGAATAAATTGCGTTTCACTTTTCCTTGTAATATTGTCGAAATGCCAGTATTCCGCTACAAAGTCACTGAGTTTGTCTTTCGTCGGTTCCTCCGAACGTTTTCCGCTGAGTAATGTTTTTATCCCGGGCATTGTCCTGTCCAGCAGGTCAGTCAAAGCCAACTTACTTTCGATGCGGATCGTGATATAGTGGGCATATTGCCGTCCCAGAAGCCTAAGCTGCATGTATATCTCGTCCGGCAGAGTGTAGTCTACTAACTTAAACCAGTTATCGATCCCATAGTTTGCAATTCGAACAGCATCTATTTTATCTGTTTTACCTTTGCGAATAGCAGTCGATGCATACCGCTTCATAGCTAATGGATTGATAACACTCACAAAAAAGCCGGCATCTTTGAAACTAGAAAGCAGCGGAAGATGATAGGCTCCGGTTGCTTCCATCACAATTCGAACTTCTCCTTCTATGGACTTGATACGAGATACTAACTTCCGAATCTCCGGTTCGGTATGCTGTATCTCATGCGGTGAGGCAATTACTTCTCCGTATGGTCTGAGAATGCAGACAGTGCTCTTGCCTTTGGATACGTCAATCCCAACGCTTGTCATTTTGAACCCTCCTGAATAAATTTATAATTGTAATCCCATCTGCACTTATTGCGATTCAGTTTGGTTCGTTACTCGAAAGCCCGCTAGGGTTTCAACCTGCTTAATCGAATGTTTACAATAAGGGGTGGCTGGCAGTTTTTATGGCGGAGGCTTCGCTCCAAAAAGAGCCTCGCCAGACCAATTACTCCCTTATTGTAAAAGAATAAGCGCAAATGTGAAACACCCGTCGGTGTCCTACACTTACGCTTTTTATAGTACCAAAAAGAGCAACCGTTTTTGTGGTTACTCTCAAAATCTGATTTTGGTTTTATTTAGCGATAATATTTAATTTTTGGGGCAGTGCCGGGTCTGTTTTCAGCATTGCAAGTATTCGTCTGGCAGGGCCGTCCGGCATATTCCTTCCGGCCTCCCAAGCCTCAACCGTCTTTGTGGAAACCCCCATAAAACCGGCAAATAAAACCTGTGTCATACCGAGTTCGTTCCGGATACTTTTAATTTCCGCCGCCTGAAAATCGGGCACCGGCTCAATGGACATTGTATTCGTCCTTGCTTTTATTTTGCCCTCGTTATATGCAACCGCTTCCTCTAAGCCCTGCATAATTCCGTCATATACTTTCATAAAAAAACACCTCCTGTTATAGACTTTGCTCCAATCTGTCAATCCGTTTTTTAATGTTGTTGCGCTCTTCATCGGTCAAATTATCCTTTTCATTTTTAGGATATGCGAAAATCAAATAAATCGTTTCCGCTAAAACGAAGTCAACATACAAAACGCGGCTGGAACCGCTTTTGCCCCTGTTCGGCAAGGCAAAGCGCATTTTCCGCAGTTTCCCCGTGCCTTTGATAACATTTCCTATTTGCGGATTGTTCAAAAGCTCGGCTTGCAGGCTTTGCAAGTCGTTATCATCAAGCCCCATATCCCGCCATTGCTTATCAAAGACTGGCATCATAACAAATTTTCTTTTCAAATAGTATCACCTGATTCCATTATTATTATACCCTATTTAATAGGGTTTGTCAATGGCGTTTTCAAACCTTTTTGTTTTGCCTGCTTTTTTTCACAATAAAACCCCGCTTGATAAAAGTGGGGTTTTATCCTGTCCGACGTTATTTGGTCTGATATTTTTACATATAACTCATCTGTTTCGTTTAAGAAAACACACGGCAGCAGAAGGCTGCAGCCCGCCCTCCGGTCAAACAAAAATACATCTTCTATTTATTGATAAAATCCTGCGTCCCCAAGGCACATGATAACACCATTAAATATAATCTTTACATCATTATATCCCGTTACATCAATATCAAAAGGAATCGGTTTTGAGACTTTTGTTACCGTAGGGGAAGTATAGATGGTATTTCCATCTGCCTCTACGGTTAAATAGGCTTCCCTAGTATTATCCTCGCCCTCCGGAACATAGATAACGCCTTTTAATTTACTGTACTTCATATTGAGCAAATATTCCAAGGTGTGGCCGATATTCTTATTCGTAACTGCCCGGCTATACCGGTTGCCGTAATTATCGGTTAGTTCATCCGTCAATACAGGCTGGTCGTCTACGCTTACCATGTCTTCCAGTTCAACGGTAGGATATTCCAAAGCACCGTCCATATCTCCCAGGTAGACAGTATAATTGGGGCCGTCCCAATATACGGCTTTCCCAAACGCATTTGCAACCGCCCTGACCGGCAAATACGTCGTGCCGTTATAAATCATCGGTTCGACCGGCTCCCCATTTGCATCGGTGGGATTCAGTTTTTGCCCGTCTACTACAATTTTTATGCCGCTGTTCATGACGTCATACAACGTTGTCGTATTGGCGGCATAGGCCACGCCGCCGACCAAAATGACTGCGCTCAAAAATCCGAGTATATAGCCTTTTACTGTTTTTTTCATTTTCAATCCTCCAGTTTTATTATATTTACCTGTTCTGTATTGGTTTAGGACAGGGCGTTCAATGCACGCATGGCAATCACAATGGCCTGCTCTGTAGTAAGCAAACCGTCAGGATCAAACCGGTCTTCTCCCACGCCGCTGATAATTCCGGCATGGACAGGCCAGCCCAGGCTGCTTTCTGCCCAATGCCCGGAAACGTCGTTAAAGCTATGGGAATATCCTTCTGTCTGTACACCCAATACGCCCGCCATGCGGTTCAAAATCGCCGCGATTTGGGCGCGTGTAAGGCTGCCGTCCGGGTCAAACCGGTTATCGCCAACACCACTGATAATGCCTAATGCGTTTGCCGCCAACACATTTTTATCTGTTGTATCTGTAAAAACACCGCTGTCTATTTGCACACCATGTTCGGTCATCAAAGAATCAATATCCGTACCGCTGGCTTTTTCCAGCAAACGGACAAACAGCCCCGCCACTTCCCCGCGGGACACGGCACCCGTGTAATTTTTTTGCAGATTTTCCGGTACGATACCGGCCGCGGCGGCAGCAGCCACCTCATCCTCCGCCCACGCAGAAGGGACGTCCGGCTGAGCCCTGACGATATACACAACGCCATTCTTAATCCCATAAGCCGTACCGTTTTCTACATTACTGAGGTCGTCATATTCCAGCGGCACAACAACCTGGTTGTTTTCATCCACCAAGCCATACTTCATCTGGCCGTCTACCAAACTGCCAACAGAGAAAAGCCCGCTTTCACCGCCAAAGGCAGAATCATAGACCATGGGGATTACCGTCTGCCCTTGGGTATTGATATAACCGTATTTACCTTCATCATCCGCCACATAAGCATAACCGTTGGAAAACCCGGAAGCGGCGGAGAACTCCCCGGAAAAAGCATCGTTTCCCGCAGTATCTATATATTTCCACTTGCCGCCCAAATCCGTACCAAAAGGAAGGTTCTCAACCGGCTCGGACGGCGCAACATATTCCTGTACAGCGGCAAGCCCATCAGAAAAGCCGGTGACGCTGTAATACTGCGGTGGAATAACCACATTACCCTGGAGGTCAACATATCCGCAGTACGGACCGCCGAAACAACCCATTTGATAACTGTTATCTTTGAATACCTGGCTATCCTCTGTGATTCCCTGTGCCTCCGCAATATTCTGTTGAACGCCCGCTGCTGTAGACAGCCATAAAAGGCCGTCCCCATAATCGCCGATACTGCCGAAATAACCGGTCCCCCAACTGCGCAGTTCAAATTCAAAAGCTCCCCCGCCGGCCGAAGTAACCAGGTTAAACCCGTCGGGAAGCGTCAAAACCGTTTCACCGCCGGCATTGATAAGCTCTCTTGTATCCTGGAACTGCCAGCTTCCATCCGACGCCTGTGTGCGGGTGATGGCAATGCCGTACCCATTTTGAAAGCTGAGGTAATCGTACGTTTTCCCAATTACGCTATTGCCGCTTAAATCAAAGAGGCTGTACCCGTTGTCTACAGAACCATCCGCCTGCTGGCTCGTCACACCATTGACAAAAAGCCCGTCTGACAGGGAATACTGGCAGGGAAACGCCCCGTAAGGGAATATGTATCCGCCGTCTGCGTTAAGCAGGGCATATTGCGGGGCGTTTTGACCTGTTTCATCATTGAGCGTAAGGCTGCCGTAGCCTTCGGTATTGAATACGCTGTCCGCCCGGATGCCGGTTTCAATGATCCGAATCACAGTATCAGGCTCCGCGGCTGTTATATTTGCCGGGATCAGCATACAAGCGGTTAACGCTATCAAAATTAGTTTTCTTTTCATAGAAAGTCCTCCGATCTATCCTTTTAATCAGTATATTTCAATCAAAAAACGCCCGGCGTTGCACGAAAATGCACAACGCCAAGCGTCCTAATTTACTCTAACTGAAAAAAACAATTTCTTGAAAAAGGGAGACTATATTCTATGTACGCTATAATTTCATTCCATACGGCCATAGCCTGCCAAACCCCTTTCCATAGTTTTTATAAGTTTTATAAGCATTGTTATTATATCACAAAAACCAGCTTGTGTCAATGTTTGCGGCTGTTTTTAAGATAAAGAAGCAAATACCTTTTCATTCAAATAGGACTGACGTTTTCAACCGTATTTTTACCGTTATCCATATAAACATATGTACTGCCTCAAAACCGTAAATTCCCTTGCTCGCATACAAGTCTTAACCCGTGATTTTTACCTGAAATCATTCGTCCCTGTGCTCTATATGTCTACGGCTAAGGTTGGAAACTATGCTATGCTCCTGTGCGTATTTCCGCGCCTTTGCCCGGCGTTCTGCGCTGTACGGGGAAGTAAAGCAGATGGACAGACGTTTTTTGTCAACCTCGTATGACACGCCGCTGCAGGGGTATTCTGTTTTCAGCTTTGCAATACCCGGATTTTCTCTGCTGAATTTTGCAAGACGGTTTTTTAAGGCGGTGTTGTAGGTGTAAATATTCGCCGTAGTCTCCGCTTCGTTAAATAAAATTATCGTTTCCCGTTCGTATTTTGTCAGCCTGTATTTTCTCATGCTTTCCCAACTCCTTTTTTATTTAATGACTGCTGAACAATTCTGAAACGCAGCCGCATAGCGGTTTGTAAGCGTTTCAGAATTGTTTAGGTGCAAGGTTTTTGTGCTTTTTT
>CASGBM010000124.1 GCA_949299615.1 uncultured Eubacteriales bacterium
AGCCCATGGCCGTACACGTCGGCGGTGTGATAACCGTGTCATAATCATGCGGTAATTTTTCGGTGTAATCTGAAATATATTCATCACCGCAAACGGAACAGGTATAGGTCGTAAAACCGTGCTCGGTGCAAGTCGGCGCGGTTACATTTGCCATATAGCTGTGTTCCACCTTATCCGTGAAGTCCGCTGTGTAGCTGTCGCCGCAGTCGGAACAGGTATAAACGGTGTAACCCATCGCCGTACAAGTGGGGGCAACAACTTCCGTTTCGTAGTGGTGTCCTTTTGGCAATTCTAAAACTGTACCGCACGTTTCACAAGTTTGCGGCTGGGTACAGGTTGCCGCCGTACCCGGTGTATGGCCGGTTGCGGATTCCGCTTTTATCATTTTTTCGTTACAGCCCTCATTCTGGCAATGGTATTCAATTACACCTTCCCCCGTGCAAGTGGGGCTTGTGACCTCGGTGCCCTCGTCCCAGCTATGACCTGTCGGTTCGGTGTAGTCTGAAACATAGCTTGCGCCGCACATGGTACAGGTGGACGTTGTATAGCCCTGTTCTGTACAGGTCGGCGCTTTGGTAATGCGCTCGTAGGCATGGGAAATCAGGGCGGTCATATCGGTAATGTAAGTATCGCCGCAAACCTCGCAAGTGTGCTCGGTGTAGCCGACTTCCCGGCAAGTGGGATTGTGTACGGTTGTTTGATACTTGTGCTCGCCTGTCGGGGTGGTGGTTTCGTGGAAGTCCCCGCAGTTTTTACACATGGTTAAAACCAATCCGCCTTGTTTGCAGGTCGCCTCGCGGATTGTTACATCCTCGTAGTCATGCCCGGCTGCCGGGGTGTAGTTGCGTTTTTCCAACCGCCCACAGCCGTCGCACTGCCAGCGTTCATAGCCTAAATCTGTGCAGGAGGGCGGGACGGTTTCAACGTAGCGGTAATCGTGGACGTGGGGTGTGTTGGCGGTGCTGCCGCTTTCGCTGTCATTGCCTTCGCTGCTGTCTAACAGCCAAACATAGCTAACACCGTTTTCCACCATGTTTTCACCGTCATATTCATAGTCGATCTCATAGTAAACCGGGTAATATCCCGCCTCGGTGTAGTTAGGCGCGGAAGTCTGGTTGCAGTTTTCAGCTTTTGTCCCATAACGGATTGATGTATGTACTCCATTGTCAGATAGATCAGAAACGGTAACGGTGTGCGCCCTGCCGTCCGCCTCTCCATAGTAGCTTGCCACAACGCTTTTGGGTAGCCACATATTCGCTGGTTTCAAAGCCGCACTCGTCGCAGGTTTCCGCAACATAAAAGCGGCTGTTGCCAAGCTGTGCGTCCACCGTTTCGGTGAAATCGTGGCGTTCCTGACTTTCGCTTGCCCTTGCCTGTGTCCCTTTACAGAACTGGCAATACTTTCCCTTTTTCAAAATAGTGGTGTGGTAATCGTCATTGTACGGGATATATTCGGTATTGTCAAAATTGACAAAAAAGCTATTATCGCAAGAATACAGAATATAAATATTTTTATTAAAACTATATGCGTCTACACCATCAACACTATTGAGAGTTCCGCACGTTTGACAGATACTTTTTGTCCATTGAGATCCCGTATAAAACGCATCTACACCGGGCATCCCATCATCCAGATTACCTGTCCCCTCTCCATCAATGAGAGTACCATCTGAATATCTGATGCCGCGGTTTAAGGCCGTTTCGCCGGATTTTGTATACTCCGGTACGCGGTAGGTAAGCCCCAGCGTGTCGCGTTCACACACGGTGCAATATCCAGTTTCATAGGTAGTGGTAGCATTCATGTCAAGTTCATTTGTTCTGCCGTTAGCTTTAAGCCAGTTATCCGCCGGATCAACATAATCACTAATTTGTGCAGCAAATACCAAATTTGTTGGTAACAAACCAATTAGCAACATAGCCACAAGAAGATACGCAACTTTTTGTTTCATGTTAAAATGATATTTCTTATTCTCTTTTTTTCTCATTGATAATTCCTCCGTTTTATTTTCCTCGACTTTGAAAATTTTTTCTGCGTATGAAAATTTTTGACAGCCTACGTGGTTTGGTATTGCCCTTTGCATAATCAGTTTTTTTGTAGACGTGGCTGCCCGCATCATACGGCTTTGGCAGTTTTGCGTTTTTTTGATTCCTCATGCAAATTCCTCGCTTTTGAAAATATTAGTTCGGCTCTTAAAAATCACATATGATCACCCCTTTCGCCCCGCATAAAATTCAAGTCGTCATAGCCATGCTTTATCAGTTCCCTAATAACCGGATCGTTTTTATCCAGCCGGACGACATCAAAATTCTTGTAAATTTCCTTTTTTGTCTGCCACCGCGCTGACCCATGCTGCTTTTGCCCCGCAACTGCCGGTGTTTTAATATCGGCGGTAATTTTATTCATTTTGCCTGTACTGCTTGCGATCCGGCTTACAAGCAGCAGGCACAGGCCAAGCGCCACAAATATCTGTAAGCATACAAAAATCGTCCGGTGTGTCCTGTTTGCCGCTATACTCTGGATACAGCCCGTCAGCGACAATTGATTGATCCCTTCAAAGCATCTGCCGGCAAACTGGAACACAACGGTAGAAAAATACACATTCAAAAAAAGGGCGGCTGAAAAACATACAGCCGCCACAATCCATTTGCGTTTCATTACTGTTTTTTCACCTCTTACAATTCAAAATCCGTTTCGTTGTCATAATCCCCTTTCCACTCAATTTCACCTTCATTGTCATGCAGTAAAAAATATTCTTTCAGTGCATCACCCTCCAATCGCGATAACAGGTATTTCCTGTTTAGGCTGTTTTTTGGTGCATTGCTGCCCAAAAGGGAAATGGCCTCAACCAATATATTCCAACACTTTTCTCTCTGGAGTCTGTCAAGGCGTTTCCTGTTTTCTGCAAATACGCGCTCCATATTTTCTTTTGTAAACCGTTCCGGCGGGTACAGTTTTTTGTTCCTACACTTCTTCCCGTCAGGCGTAATAAACGTAACATAGGCGCGGTTATCCTCCCATATCACCTGATACCCCAGTTCATTCATTTTGCCAATAAAGTCCCCGCGGCTCACCGCAGACCGCATACAGGCGGAAACTGCCAGAAACAATTCATACTTCCAGCTTGTTTTTCTCTGCTTGCTTCGATATTCACCGCTGGATTGATGCCCTTTTTCTTTCGTTTCATCTTCAATGACATGTAGGCCATATTCACGGCACAGTTCATCGGAATAATCTTTTAACTGCTGCAAATTTTCCTGCGATAGCTGCCATTTTAAGCCTGTTTCTGCATTTACTGTATTAAGTACAAAATGGGTGTGGATATGCGGGGTATCCGTATGGGTGGCAATCAGGATTTGAAAACCTTGAAAGATCGGATGGGAAATAAACCGCTGGGCAATTTCATTTGCCAGCTCCGGGGTTATATCCTCATTAGGAGAAAAAGATTGAACGAAATGGATGTATTGACGGCCTGTTTCTTTGCCATACATCTGCTTGACCTGAATAAAATCATCATATGCGGTATCTTTGCCGCAGTAAATTCCATAAATGAGACTATCTTCTGTTTTATCCGCGCGTGTGATGTACCGGATCACACGCTTTAACGCTTCATAGGTTTTGTTCTTTCTGTTAATAAATTCAATGGTTGCCATAGCTTTGCGATCCCTTCGGACAGCTCTGTAAGATTGACACAGGCGATTCTTCCCTGGTGCGCCAGCATGGTAAGCTGATTGATGTTTACGCCGATTTTCCTCAGCTCATGACACACGGGCCGCAAGTCCTCTAAAACAAGGATTTGGTTGTCGCACAGCGCACGGTTGATAAGATAAGCCGTCGTTGTCATATTTACTTTTTGGGCATTGGCGCGTATGGTATCCAAATCTTCTTTTGCAATGCGGATATTAAACGTGTAATCTTTCACAAACCAATCACCTCCAGCAAAAAAGCGAACAGGCTAAATGCTGTCCGCTTCCTTTTTTCCTATTTTTAAATCTATTTTTTAATATACCGCTGATTTCTGCTCTGCGGTTTATCCGGGATTGTCATCTGGATCAGGTGCTGCCGCAGCGCTGGATGGATATAATGCCGCCGGATGGTTTCTTTAGATTTCAGTCCAAGCAAATCCATCAGGGCCGTTAAAGTATATGGTGTGTCATATTCCATAACATCGAGAAGCCTTTTCACATATTCGGACAAGGCTTCATCAGGCTGGGAAGCCTGCCCGATGAGTTCGTTTAAAATTTTGTCAATCTGTATCAGCATGAACTGAATGAATCTATTGGAAGTCCCCTCCGTATGGCACTTGGCGATTGCGTCATAATATTCATTTTGGAATCTCTCAATCTGGCTTTCTATTGGGATATACTCAAATATAGGGTTCCACTTTGCCAAAAACGCGGTATGCCACAACCGCGCCATCCTGCCGTTCCCATCTGAAAAGGGGTGTATAAACACAAATTCATAATGGAACACGCTTGCCATAATCAGCGGATGCACTTCCTCTTTGCACCGGTTCAGCCAATTAAACAGGCGCTCCATCAGTTCAGGGACAAGCCTTGCGGGCGGAGCCATGAAAATACAGGTTTCACCGTTAAATACGCCTTCCTCACCCTTGCGGAATGTACCCGATTCGTCAACTAAATATTTCGTCATAATGCTGTGCATTTTCTTTAGTTCATCCATATCAAACGGATTGATTTCTGAAAGCCTTTCGTATGCAGCATACGCATTTTTCACCTCCTGAATTTCTTTTTGCTCCCCTAAGACCATCCGCCCGTCAATCACATCCCGTACCTGTCCGAGCGAAAGGGAATTTGCCTCTATCCGCAGGGATGAATATATAGACTTAATCCGGTTATTTTTTCTTAAATGCGGTTTTGCCTGAAAGTTACTCGTAACGCCTATCTGTCCAAGCTTTTCTGAAATGCTGGAAACAAGTGACAGCATTTGGTTTGTAATCTGAAACGGCGGAGAATACAGTTCCATAAAATCACTCCTCATAAGTATTATCTTACGTATTATCTTAATTATACACCTTTCTGTTTCAAAAATCAATCCTTTTGCAATATCCGTAAAATAACTTTTCAATTATGCGCCGGTATGATGTATCTGATCTTTCCCGCCTATCGCGTTCTTCTGCATGGCCTTGTATTTTGTACAAGCAGTTCCGTTATGATAACACAAATATGGGCACATCGGGCTGTGTTTATCCAGTTCTAAACTGTCCAGCCCCGTCTGACAATTCGGGCAAAGCTGTACCTGATTTTCCATCCTTTTCGCACCTTCCTTTCCGGGTTTGGGCAGCGCCCAAGTATTAAAAACAAGCTGTTTGTATATACAAACAGGAAGCTTGCCGTCGCAAAGCGACGAATTTTCCATTAACTTTCCGGGCCGCCCTTTTCCAGTCCTTGCTTTGTTCAAAAATGAAAGAAAAAATAACCCTTGTTCCAATTTGGAATAAGGTTATAGTTCCTCCTCATATTCTCCATATTCGATGCTTTCTATGGCCGGAACGCTGGTGCGTTCCTTATCCTCTATGATCTGCGGAGCATCTATGCCGAACATATCGCTGACTTCTTCCTCAGACACCCTTTCCCCGGTTAAAGCCTCCCCGGCCGCCATTTCCATATCATGCAGCAGGTCGTCATTCAACTGTCCCGTAAAGCCGGGCACTTCACAAAAATGCTCTCCGTCTTTATACAACTCCAAAAGAAAATTGTTCCCGCTCATATAATTACTATATAAATCCACATCTTCAAGCATATCCCATATCACGTCGTTCAGCCGTTTTTCGCCCGATGTTTGAAATAGTTTGTCCAGCATTTCCTCATCCATAAAAATATAGCCGATAAATTCACCCTGCTGTCTGCCGCGCTCAGCAGCACAAGTCATTTCAGGGAACTTGCCGTCATAAAGGTAAAGGGGAATAATCGGTATATGTTTTTTCAGTTCTTTTAGGATTTTCCCTTTTTCATTTTCAAAATCGTCCATATCAACGCCTATTTCTTCCGGATGGATGTTCGATTTTTTCATCAATTCTTCCAGCAATTCTTTTTCTGAATGATAGCTATGCCTATCGCCCAAATGATATTTGTCGTGCCAACAGATCATGCGGTTGTTTACCTCGTTTAGACGTGGGTTCTTCGGCTTGTTATCATAAAATATTTTTGCTGAAAATTTCGGCTTGGCTATCGCAATCACCTCCCAGAACCTTATTCCAATTTGGAACAAGGTTATCGTTCAAATTCTTCATCATCCCATACCGTCTTTTCTTCTATTAAATCAGATATTTGCGGGAACCCCCACTCTGTATCATACAAAGTATCTTCTAATACTGCGGTATTCAAATCACTCAACTGGCTATTGTTCACTAAAAATTCAGCAGCGCCTTTCATTTCCTGTGGATATAACGTAACAGCATCTAAAACTGAATCCGCAAGCCGTTTACATATCTCACCCCCAAACATTTCTCTGATTTTATAAAATGAAGCATAGGTAGTTTCGTACCATCGGTTTATCTCAGTTTCAGTATCACCAATCGCTTCAAAGCCTACATATTGTTCGCCGCCTTTTACAATATCTGAAAAGAACTTCTCATAAATGTTTGCAATCTGGCTTGCAAAATCGGTCATATCTGCCAATAATCTTTCAAATTGCTCCTTACCAATCCCACGGCCTGTTTTTGCCGTTTCAATAATATCGTTTGGTATGTCATACAACGCTTATCACTCCTATATGCGATTTTTTAAATTGTTTCATTCATTTTTAGAACCTTATTCCAAATTGAAACAAGGTCACAATTCCAAGTCCTCACTATCAGATTCCATATTTTCTGAATATTCCATAACGCAATAATCCACATGATCAAATAAATGCTGATGTTCTTCGGCAGCATTGCATTTCATATCTGCCAATACATCTCTTAAATCACCCAAAAATCCCCAAAGGCTATCGGTTTCTTTGCCATTTTCCTCAATGATATATCCATAACATTCACCGCACAGGTAGTTGTCAACGCCAGTGATAAAATGAAAGAAAACGCCGAGGAAAAAATGTAGGTTTATGGCGAAACGAAAAATAATATGTTACACTCAAACTATCCAAAAG
>CASGBM010000125.1 GCA_949299615.1 uncultured Eubacteriales bacterium
TGGTGGACAGTTTTGTTTTGGGCAACCCGCATGAGTCTATTTTCCCGGCGATTTATGGCGCAACAACAGTAGAAGATCCTAAAGCACTCGGTATTTTAGAAACATTTTCCGCTGCGTCTATTATTGTTGCAGCTGACCAGGCGGCAAAAACTTCGCAGGTTGATTTAATTGAGCTGCGAATTGCACGTGGAATGAGCGGAAAATCGTATATGCTGCTGACTGGCGATGTTGCGGCTGTGTCCGCTGCCATTGATAAAGCGAGGAAAGCAGTCGGCGAAAACGGCACATATTTAGATAGTTCCGTAATCCCAAGCCCGGATAAAAGGCTTTGGCAGAATATTATTTGATCGAAAATGAGGTCTTGCCATGTTAAAGTTTAAAATAAAAACAGAAGTGCGTTTTAGCGATAATGCGATTGAAACCTTAATGGAATTTCAAGACGTTAATGCGGCTATCATTACAGACCCATTTATGGTGACTTCGGGAACGGCTGACATGATAGCCAAGAAACTGGCGCACTGCAAAAGTGTTTCGGTGTTTAGCGATGTAAAGCCGGACCCTTCCATTGAACTGGTGACAGCAGGTGTTCGATTTCTGCGTGATTGTGACGCGGATATTGTAATCGGGCTTGGCGGCGGCTCTTCAATTGATGCGGCAAAATTAATGGTGCTTTTGATGGAGCAGACAACGGGAAAGCGCCATGTAAAATTAATCGCGATACCAACTACAAGCGGAACGGGGTCAGAGGTTACACAGTTTGCGGTCATTACAGATGCAGAAGCGGGTGTGAAGTACCCTCTGGTAGATGACAAATTATTGCCGGATATGGCGATTTTAGACCCGCAGCTAGTTGTGTCCGCCCCACCGCAAATCACTGCCGATACAGGAATGGATGTAATAACCCACGCGCTCGAAGCCTATATTTCTACAAAATCAAACGATGCGGCAGATGCTTTAGCGGAAAAAGCACTGACCATTGCATTTGAATATCTGCCGATCGCATATAAAGATGGCTCGAATTTAGTCGCAAGGGAAAAGATGCACAGTGCATCCTGTCTTGCCGGAATGTCATTTAATGAAGTTGGGCTGGGGATCAACCACTCCATTGCCCATGCACTGGGTGCTAAATTCCATATTCCGCACGGTAGAGCAAATGCCATGCTGCTTCCGCACGTTATGGAATTTAACGCGGATCTAAAGCACAATTTCGGTGCCAGAGAATATTCCCAGGCAGCACAGAGAATTGCAGAAATTGCTCGGCGGATCCATTTGCCGTCTGACAATATCCGGGTCGCGGTGACCAGTTTTATTGAAGAACTGAAATACATGCAGAAAATGATGAAAATCCCGACCACCCTGGTTGAAGCAAAGGTAAGCCGGGACGAGTATGAAGCGGTGAAACAGGATATTATTGAAAGCGCAATGAAAGATGCGTGCACAGAAACTAACCCGATTGAAGTAACCGAAAAAGATATTGAGCATATTTTGCGAAGAATTGCCGTTTGGTGACAGGCTAAAATAAAAAGATTTCCATATCTTTTTTGGCGGGTGCAGATGGTTTCTCTTTAACGGGTTCCGGTGAAGCTTTCGCGGAAAGGGGAGCGGCTTTCAAATCACCGTCTAAAGCAGCGCGGATTAAATCATTAATTAAACCGTTAACGCTTTTTCCGCTAGATTGTGCAAAGGCTTCAATTTGAGCTTTCATCCCTTTGGGAACCGTTAGATTAATCCGGTCATAATTTGCGGCAATATAATTATTTTTATATTGGGTTGCTTTTGACATATCAATCCACCTTCCTTTTCTTTTATGGTAACAGTATATCACAAAAAATTATCTTGTGCAATATAATTCTTTACAGATAGAGGTGCTAAAAATGGATATTAATGAAGCCCAGATCAGTGCAATTGTCGAGAACGTAATTAAAAAAATAAATTGTACGCCGATTTCCACAGAAAGACAAATGGGTGTCTTCCCTACGATGGCAGAGGCGTTGGCGGCGGTAGAGAAAGCATACCAGCAGTACCGTTCCTATTCGATTGAGCAAAGGGAAAAAATGATTGCTGCAATCAGAAAACGCACGCTGGAAGAAGCGGAAAACCTTGCTAAAATCGGTGTTAGCGAAACCGGGATGGGACGAGTCAGCGATAAAATTATAAAACACCAGCTTGTGGCAAATAAAACGCCGGGGACAGAGGATTTGCATCCGATTGTCAAAACCGGCGACTGTGGTATGACTTTGGTGGAAATGGCTCCGTTTGGTGTGATTGGCAGTATCACGCCATCTACCAATCCGAGTGAGACCGTAATTTGTAACTCCATCGGCATGATTGCTGCGGGCAATGGAGTGGTATTTAATCCGCACCCCAATGCCAAACTGACGGCAAACTATGCGGTTGATCTGGTAAACCGCGCTATTTTAGAAGCCGGCGGTCCGGAAAATTTGGTGGTGTCGGTAGAAAAACCGACTATGGACAGTTCCAATGAGATGATGAAGTCTCCGATCGTGCGCATGCTGGTTGCAACGGGTGGCCCCGGAGTTGTAAAAGCGCTGTTATCTTCCGGGAAAAAAGCCATTGGTGCCGGCGCGGGGAATCCTCCGGTTATTGTAGATGATACGGCAGACGTTGAAAAAGCCGGTGCTGATATTGTGGCGGGTGCCAGTTTTGATAACAATTTGCCCTGTATTGCGGAAAAAGAATGTTTTGCGTTTGATAATATCGCTGATCGTTTAATTCAATCTATGCTTAAAAGCGGCGCCTATTTAATTCAAGGAGAGCAGATTGACCGTCTTTTGGATATTGCTTTGATTAACAAAGACGGGAAATATGTGATCAATAAAAAATGGGTCGGCAAAGATGCTGGTAAATTCTTAAAAGAATTGGGAATTGATGCAGATCCGCGTCTGATTATTTGTGAAACACCGGAGAACCATCCGTTTGTATCTACAGAGATGATGATGCCAATCCTTCCGATTGTACGTGTCAGCAGTATCGATGAAGCAATTCAAATGGCTGTAAAAGCAGAGCATGGCAATCGTCATTCTGCTCATATTCACTCGAAGAATATTGATCATTTAACCCGTTTTGCAAGAGCAATTGAAACAACCATATTTGTAAAAAATGCTCCGTCTTATGCCGGAATCGGCGCAGGTGGCGAAGGACATACGACGTTTACTATTGCCGGACCGACGGGCGAAGGATTGACCTCGGCGCGTTCTTTTACCAGACAGCGCAGGTGTGTTATGGTTGATGGACTGCATATTATTTAATAAACAGGAGTATCTAACATGAAAGCGTTAGGAATGATAGAAGTATACAGCTTTACGGCGGCACTTTGCGTTGCAGACGTTGCGGCAAAGGCGGCAGATGTTAAAATTATTGCGTTTGACCGAAACCGTCCGGTTAGTCCGGACGTTCCAGCTCCGCTTGTAATGGTGGTTAAGATGGAAGGCAATGTTGCTGCGGTGGAAGCTGCGGTGGAAGCAGGCGTGGACTATGCCAAGTCCAAAGGAAAATTTATTGTTTCACACATCATTCCCAATCCGGGGCAAGATGTAGATAAAATGGCTTATCTGATGGATATTAACAAAGATAAGTTTAATAAAAAATTACCGAAGTCCTTTCGGAATGTTGAGTAGCTATGGTTTTGACCGGAAAGGATGAATTTAGTTATGTATTCAATAGGAATTATAGAAATTCAGGGTCTTGTTGCGGCAATTGAAGGTCTGGATGCGATGTTAAAGGCGGCACAGGTACGTTTGGTTCACACGGAAAAACGCCTGGGCGGGAGATTGGTAACTTTAATTATCGTGGGAAATGTTTCGGCTGTCAATGCTGCGGTAAAAGCTGGGGAAGAAGCTGCTTCTGCCTTGGGGAAAGTATACGGCTGTGAAACGATTGCCAATCCGCATCCTGAAGTAACGAAGTTTTTTGATATGGATATTCCAAATGAAAATTAATTTTGCCTGAAAGGGTGTTTGAATATGTATGATACGAATTCGATTGCTGAAGCAGTCCAAAAGGCAATTGATGCATATAAACAAATCGAAAGCGACCAAATACGAATTGGTGTATCGCAGCGGCATGTACATTTGTCGCGCGAAGATTTGGATACGTTATTTGGAAAAGGCTATGAGCTAACCAAAAAGAAAACGCTGATGGGGCGCGAATTTGCTTCTAACGAGGTTGTTACTTTGGTAGGGCCGTCTTTAAAAGCCATTGAAAATGTCCGCGTTTTGGGACCTGTCAGGAAAAATACGCAGGTAGAGATTTCCCGCACAGATACTTTTATTTTAAAAGTCAGCCCTCCGGTTCGTCCTTCCGGAAAAATTGAAGGCTCCGAGCGTATTGTGCTGGTAGGACCTAAGGGGAGTATCTATTTAAAAGAAGGAGTTATTATTGCGAACCGGCACATCCATTTAACACCGGAATATGCCCAGCGCCATGATATACAGGATAATGATTATGTAGATGTGCTGGTAGAAGGCATTAAGCCGACAAAGTTTTATGATGTTCAAGTCAGAGTGCGGGATGATTTTAACATTGAAATGCACATTGATACAGATGACGCCAATTCTGCCGGCTTGAAAAACGGTGCATTGGTAACGATTATTAAGAAAAATAACAAATAAATGAGGTGAGGAATTGTTTGCATTAGAGCGGCAAAAACGAATTCTGGAACTTCTCAATGAAAATGGGGCCGTTTGGGTGAGCAGGCTCAGCGGGGAGCTTGGCGTAACGGAAGAAACGGTTCGGAGAGACCTTGAAAAACTGGAAAAACAGGAAATGTTGATGAGAACGCATGGCGGAGCAGTTCCTATTGATGACAGCACGTATGAGTTATCGCTTGAAAAGAGAAAATCGACGAACGTTGATATTAAAATGAGTCTTGCCAAAGAAGCGGTAAAATATATTTCTCCGGGCGATACGATTTTTCTGGATGCCTCAACCACAACATTCTACATGTCCAAAGAACTGAAAAAAATGCAGAATGTTACCATCATTACAAATTCGATACGAATTGTGAATGAGCTTGCAAATCAGGAAAATGTCCGCGTAATTTCCATTGGCGGCAAGGTCAGCCAAAACCAATCGTTTGTCGGCAGTTTGGCGGAAAGCAACATTCAGGACAATTATTTTGCCAGTAAGATGTTTTTTAGCAGCAAAGGGGTAACTAAAGACGCCGGCATTTTGGAAAGTAATGAAATGGAATGCGGAATTAAACAGCAAATGCTGAAAAATTGCAAGCAAAAATATTATTTATGCGATAAAAGTAAAATTGGAAGGATTGGTTTTGTAAAACTTGCGCCTTTGAGCAGTATTAACCATATTATTACAGAGGCGGTTTTAGACGAGAAGTGGCAGAGACGCTTGGAAGAGTTGAATATTGACATTATTAAAGTAGATGCGTAAAAACCATTAATGTTAGAACCTTTCTGCGGCGGCGTACATAAATTGCTTTGGAAAGGTTTCTTTCGCTTAGATTCTTTTATATGCAAATTTTATATCAAGTGTTGTTGTTTGCTTGATACGATAAAATTTTTTAAAAAAAGCTTTACAAAAGTATAGAAATAGTGTATAATAATACACGTTGTACAATTTAACAGTTGCGGATATGGCGGAATTGGCAGACGCGCATGGTTCAGGTCCATGTGAAAGCAATTTCATGGAGGTTCAAGTCCTCTTATCCGCACCACGTCGCGGCAAGCCTTTTGGCTTGCCGTATTTTTAAGTAAAAATACGGCTTTGCTTAATCGGCTGCCGCTCCTTTTCCCGCAAAGTGTATCTAATGCCTACTGAATAATAGCCATTTCCGAAACAATATAAATTTCTAACAGTTTTTGAAACCATGATAAAAAAATTGTAAAAAGAACCTTACCGA
>CASGBM010000126.1:0-5810 GCA_949299615.1 uncultured Eubacteriales bacterium
ACCTAAAAATAGCATTTTAATGCTGTTTTTAGGTGTGAAATTGTAAATTTCACACAAATGGTTTCGCAAAACCATTTGTTCAGTAGACATTAATTATAGTATCATAATTGTCAAACGCTGTCAAGAAATGCGGTTAAGAAAATACGGGAAAATCGACACAAAAAAATAATCAAATCCAGTTATATTTTGTATACATCCTCATATTTTAAAGCGTAGTAAAAGAGCGGCGCTAAGCGCCGCTCTCAGACTGTCGAAAAAGCTCAGCAAAAGCTGGGCTTTTTGTTTGTTATGTGGTAAAATAAGGTTGGGTGATAAAAATGCTAAGAACAAACAAGAAAGAACGAGATCAAGTAGAAATATTTTCAATAGAAGAATTTGTGCCGCAAGAACATTTACTGAGAAAAATAGATAGCGCGGTAGATTTTACATAAGTTTACGATTTTGTAACAGAACTGTATTGTAAAAACAACGGCAGACCGAGCGTTGATCCTGTTGTGCTGGTAAAAATGGTGTTGATACAGCACTTGTATGGAATAGGCTCCCTGCGCAGGACACACGAAGAAATAAGCAAGAATGTGGCCTACAGATGGTTTTTGGGATATTTGATGAATGAAGAAATACCACATTTTTCGACAGTAAGCTACAACTTTAAACATAGATTTACCGAACACACAGTAGAAAATGTTTTCAACTGGATATTGAATGAAATAAACAATGCAGGATATTTATCACCGGAAGCAGTATTCATAGATGGGACGCATATCAAAGCAAATGCGAATATGAAAAAGGCCGTAAAGAAAGCAGTACCGCAAGCTTCAAAAATATATGAAGATCAGCTGATGAAAGAAATCAACGAAGACAGAGAAGGGCATGGCAAGAAGCCGTTTGATGGCAAAAAGGAAAAAGAAGAAAAAATAATCAATGAATCAACAACAGACCCCGAAAGCGGAGTTTTCCACCAGGGAGAACACAAAAAGTGTTTTGCGTATTCAGCACAAACAGCCTGTGATAATGGGAGTAGAGGTAAATTCGGGCAATGTAAACGACAGTGTAGCCTTTGATGGATTGTATGACAAGCTGACAGAAAAATTCCCTGAAGTAGAAACAATAGTTGTAGACGCCGGATACAAAACACCATGGATATGCAAAAAAATAATAGATGACGGAAGAATACCGTCATTGCCATATAAAAGACCGATGACAAAGAAAGGCTTTTTTCAGAAATACAAATACGCATACGATGAATATTATGACTGCTACATATGCCCTAATAATCAAATTTTAAATTATACAACAACAAACCGAGATGGATACCGGGCATACAAGAGTATACCATATCAATGTGCAAAATGTGAAATGATAGGACAATGTACAGAAAGCAAGGCTCAGCAAAAGCTTGTGAGCAGACATATATGGGAGGATTATTTAGAACTGGCTGATGATTACAGGTACACACCAAAATACAAAGCACTGTATGAGCAGCGAAAAGAAACCATAGAGCGGGTATTTGCAGACGCAAAAGAGAAATATGCAATGCGATATACTCAATACCGGGGTTTGACACAGGTTAGCAACTGGGTCAAGCTTAAATTTGCTGCAATGAATCTCAAGAAGTTCGCAATACACTGGTGGGAGATGACCAAACATCACCCAAATGACAGCATATTTTTGCATATTTTCAACTTTGTCATTAATATAAAACCCTGCTTTCGTCTGAAAACAGGGTTTTTCTACAGTCTGAGCATCGGAGTTTAAACTCCGATGCTTTTATTTTTAAAAAGTTAATCCATTCTCATGTGGTCACGTCAGAGACCGATGCCGATAAACACCCGGTGTTAAACCGGTTGCCTCCAAAAAACATCGCGTAAGATGAGAGCTATCTGTAAATCCGCTGTTAGATGCAATTTCAGACAGCGTCAAGTCAGTATCGCGAAGCAGAGAAGAGGCATGACGGATTCTAACACTGCGAAGAAACTGCATGGGGGTCATGAGATACAGCAGTTTAAATACGCGGGAATATTGCCGTTTGGATAAAAAAGACATGGCCGCAAGCTCATCTAAGGTAATTTTATCAGAAAAATGTTCTTCAAGATATGAAACAGACTGCGAAATTTTTTCCAAATATGCCAAATCTGAAGAATCTCTAGGTTGGGTATACCGGGCTAGCATAAGCAGCAAAGACAAAAAGTAGCTGCGGATGCGGACTTGGTAACCGCTTGTTTTCCTTTCATATTCATATAATAGTTCAAAGAGCATGGATTCAACTTTTTTCATTTCTTGTTCCGGAATATGGCAGTAGCTATAAAAGTTTTTAAAATAGCGGTTTTTGGGGTCTAAAAGCAATAGCTCTTTGCCGCCGGGTACAGCAGAAATTTCTTTTATGTACAACGGAAAAGCGTTTAAATCAAACATGATATTATAATAATCCAGTTTTTTTACACGCAATTGTTCATGGTAAAAATGCGGCGGAATTAAAAAAATATCCCCTCTTTCCAGTTCCTGCGGCTGTCCCTCAACAAAATGAGAAGCCGTTCCGCCAATAATAACGCTCAATTCAGAAAAATCATGCGAATGTGATTCATAGCGATCTTCATCCCAAAAACAACGCGCAATATGAAACGGAAACTCTTTAACGGCAAATTTTGAAATTTGATAAATCATGTCCATATTATACAATTGGATGTCTGTTTTGTCAATTGTTAATTTTGCATGATTATGCTATGCTAAAATAAAAAACGGAGGGATGGTTATGCGTTTTCGACAAATACATCTTGATTTTCATACTAGCGAAAAAATTCCGGCGATTGGCGAAAAATTTGATCCTAAACAATTTCAAGCAGCGCTGCGTGCCGGTCATGTTGACTCTATTACCGTATTTTCCAAATGCCATCACGGATGGGCCTACCACCCGTCAAAGGCAAATGAAATGCATCCCAATCTTCATTTCAACCTTTTGGGCGAGCAGATCAAGGCCGCTCATGAAATTGGTGTCAAAACTCCGGTTTATCTTTCTGCCGGTTTAGATGAAAAATTGGCTGTGCGCCATCCAGAATGGCTGGTCCGCAACGCAGATGAAACCTTGGCAGGAGGTAGTTCGAATTTTAGTTTGCCGGCGTATCACAAATTTTGCTTTAACTCGCCATATCTTGATATTTTGCTAGAGCAAATTAAAGAAGTTTGTGAAAATTTTGATGCAGATGGAATCTTTTTGGATATTGTCTGTGTTCAGCCGTGTTACTGCCATAATTGCAGACAGACATTAATAGACGAGGGGAAGGATCCTTATGATGAAAAAGCGGTTATGGAGCTGGCGGAAAGAGTATATGCCAATTATACAAGGCGGGTTCGTGAGACGGTTGATAGTGTGAAACCTGGTCTTCCTATTTTTCATAATTCAGGGCATGTTACCCGCGGACGCCGGGATTTAGCCTTTATGAATTCGCATTTGGAATTAGAAAGTCTACCGACGGGCGGATGGGGCTATGATCATTTTCCGCTTTCAGCAGCTTATGTAAGAACATTGGGTATGGAATTTTTAGGGATGACTGGAAAATTCCATACCACATGGGGAGAATTCGGCGGCTTTAAACACCCGAATGCCATTCGCTATGAGGTAGCTCTTTCTGCGGCTTGCGGTGCAAAATGTTCGGTTGGAGATCAGCTGGCGCCTAACGGAGAAATGGATATGGCAACTTATGAGCTGATTGGAGCCGGTTATCGTGAATTGGAAGAAAAAGAAGAATGGCTGGATCATGTGAATTCTGTTGCGGATATTGCCGTACTTTCGCAAGAAAATTCAAGTGCTGGTCACGAGGGACAAGGTCTACATGATTTAGGGGCTGTCAGAATGCTGCTGGAAGGGCATTATCTTTTTGATGTTATTGATCAGGAAGCTGATTTTAACCATTATCAAGTGATTATACTGCCAGATCAGTTTGCAGTAAATGAGGAATTAAAATTGAAACTTCAAACCTATATTGATAACGGCGGAAAAATTTTGGCAAGCGGTATTTCCTGTTTGAAAGACGGCAAATTCTTGTTTGACTTAGGAGCGGATTACCGCGGGCAATCCGAATGGCGTCCAATTTATTTCCGCCCGCTGTTTTCCATGCAAGATTTGGGCAAAACCGCTTTTGTTTGTTATACCCAGGCAGAATATGTGGAAAAAACAAATTCCGGAACAGAAATTGGCAGTTTTGAAAGTCCCTATTTTAATAGGACAAGAGAACACTTTTGTTCCCATCAGCATGCGCCAAACAGCGGAAAACATGCAGGAGCCGGCATGACGCAGGGAAAAGACGGAATTTACATTGCTTGGCAGGTCTTTACCGACTATGCCCAAAAAGGGGAGTTATTTGCAAAAAGAACCGTACAACATGCGCTGAATCTCTTGCTGGGCGAGAATAAAACATTAAAAACAAGTCTTCCGGCACAGGGTGTAACAACGCTGATGAAACAAACAAAACAAAAGCGATTAATTCACCATTTGCTTTATGCTTCTCCTGTGAAAAGAGGCGATGTTGAAGTGATTGAAGACATTGTGCCGATTTATGAAATTAAATCAGAATTGAAAATAAAAGAAAAAATTAATCGGGTCTATTTGGCACCGTCTATGGAAGATCTTTTATTTACCCAGGAAGGCAATAGCCTGACGTATGTATTGCCAAAATTGGAGTGTCATCAAATGGTAGTTTTGGATTTTAATGAAGAGTAGGGTTTCATTTTTAATCCGTAAATTATGGTTAAAAACGCAAGAGCAGCAGAACCAGTATTGGTTCTGCTGCTCTTAAACTTTGAGCAAGCTGCAAAGTAAAAAAGTTTTAAATTATAGATGCTAGTTATAGACGTTGTTATGGGACAATTTATATTTTTTAGGAGTGTCGCCGGTAATCCTTTTAAACACTTTAGAAAAGTAGCTTTGATCTTCGTATCCAACCAAGGTTGCGATGTTGATTAGATCTACATTGTCATTTAACAAAAGACGTTTTGCGTTCTCTATTCGCACTTGATTCAAATAGCTGTTAAAATTTTCCCCAATTTCATCCTTAAAAATTTTACTTAAATATGACGGGCTCAAGTATACATGCGCTGCAGCAGATTCTAAAGTAATTTTTGTCATATAATTCTGCCGAATGTAATCGACCGTCCGTGCAATAATATCATTATGTTTTGCAGCGGGTTCGGAAAGAACGGAATCAATAAACAAATCGGCAATTTTCAGCATTCTAATACGAATTTCCGCAAGTGTGGTATCTTTTTTTAAAAAATCTAGGTAAGGATATAAAATGGTATAAAAATCATTTCGGCGACTTCCGTAATCAAACGCAATTTGACACAGTAATAAAATAAATTCTAAACATAAATTTTCTGCAAGAGGCTGGTTTTTTGATTGTGATGTCAAAATATGCTCAATTACATTTTTTAAGCCAATTGCTAGCTTTGATTTGTTTCCTGCTCGGATTGCAGCAGAAAATTCTGTTTCAATATTGCTAAAATATCCGTATGGCAAAAAGGTGTCAAAATGCGTACTGGCTGCAGGCGGATGTGTTTCCGCGGAGTAAAAAACAACCATTCGGAGAAGTTCTGCCGTTTTGCTGATCTTTTCCGGCGGGCACGCAGGAAGATTAATAATTCTTTTTACAGCTTCATTTAAGTATTCTTTCGGCATTTGAAAACGTTGCAAGACAGACAGCGCAGCATTTTCAGCAGAAAAATCAAATACAACCGGCCCTCCTACGGCAGTTGCAATTAGTTGTTTACGCCATAGGATAGGACTTACAAAATGTACAAATCCTGTTTGACAAGTAAAA
>CASGBM010000126.1:5827-6851 GCA_949299615.1 uncultured Eubacteriales bacterium
AAGTAAAAAAATGTTTGCCGCCTAACGTTGCGGCAGTTTTGCCAGCTTGAGTAATGACAGCATGACAATCCACTTTTGACACACCGATTTCTTTCAGCCACCGGCAAAACGAACAGGGATTTTCATGGATGGGAGAGAGTTTGTCTTCAGATGGTAAAATGATCTGCACACAGATATCTGTAACTGAATGAAATAATTTGGCTGCGTGATGAACATTTTGCAGTATTTGCAGTTTTTCCTTATCCATTAGACGCCATCTCCTTTCTCAACGCTAAGTGAACAGTTTACGAACATCATCTACATTTTGTAAACCATAAAAGCCAGGAGTTTCTTCTGTATGGGCATGAAAAAAAAGGTCCAACCCAAGATTATAAAATAAGTCTCCCGGAATATTTTTTTTCATAAAAAGGAGGGAATGCCGATAAGTTTGAAGACATATTTCATTTTTCAAAAAACTCTTATGTGTGGTTTCGCGCAAGGTATTAATAATATGGATACGTGTGTTAGTAACGACGTAAATATCGTTTTTTCTGCGCTTATTTCTATACCATAAACGTCCAAAAATAATATACCCGCCAATTAAAAGAAAAAGAATTCCAATTGTAGGAAAAATAACAGCAGCACTGCCGCCGGTTAAAGTCAGCATAGAATATGCGCTGGCAATGGAATAAGCAATTAGCACCCCGCCAAAGATGAGTGTAAAAGGGACCAAAAACCAATCATAGCAGTTAAACAACAGAAAATGCTGAGGGCTTCCTTTCCATAAAACAGTTTCATCATCGGATAAATATGAATCAATGATGGAGTCAATATTCATAAAACCACCTTTTAATGTATACATAGAATAATTATATTTTACCAAGAAATTAATTATTTTGCAAGTCAAATTATTGATAATGTACAAATGTTTGCAAAATTCTTTCGTTATTTAATGTCTACTGAACAAATAAAAATCCGCATTATTGCTGACTTTTGAGGGAATATGTGGTATAATAAGTCCAAGGAAAATTGTCATAATTGGCAA
>CASGBM010000127.1 GCA_949299615.1 uncultured Eubacteriales bacterium
TTTTGGCAAAAAAAACACAAAAACCTTGCACCTAAACAATTCTGAAACGCTTACAAACCGCTATGCGGCTGCGTTTCAGAATTGTTCAGCAGTCATTAATTAAAATAATATTTGCTCGAAAAAAATGGAACTAGCTTTGTTATATTAGAATTATTTAGAAATAGAGGGCGGGCATATTCTTTAAACTTACGAAAAGTGCTTTCGTTGTTGTAAAAATTGTCTATTCGTTTCCGAATAACTTGTCCGCTCCCAATAGTTAGAGGTGATTGATGCAAGCGTTATTTGATTTTAATGTTTTAACGATAAATATAAAATCCATTCCCTAAAATTTGCTGCGCTTCTGCAAAAACAATGAATGCGTTGGGATCGATTTCTTCAATTTTTTTCTGAAAACCCGGCGTCTCTTTCTTTTTCATAGCACAAAAAAGCAATTTTTTTCTTTCGTCCGTATAGCCTCCTATGGCATCTATCATCGTCACGCCTCTTGGAGAAGTGTTAATAATCTTATTAGAAATTTCTTTTCCTTTTTCTGATATGACAAAAGCAATTCTTGATACATTCATTGTGCTGATTAAATAATCAATGGTAAAAGTTGAAATTGCCATTGCAATTAACCCAAAAAAAACGCTGTCTGCGTTTGGAAATACAAAGATGGAACATAAAACGATTGCGCCGTCGACAACCATAATCAATCGGCCAATTGGAAAAGCCGGTAAAAAGTGTTGCAAAACGCGTCCCAAAATATCCGTCCCGCCGGTGGAAGCACCCGCTGCCAAAGCCATCCCTATGCCAAGCCCGTAAATACAGCCTCCAAATATTGAAGCAATGACAGAATTGTTCGTAAAAGGCGGTACATAAGAAAAAATCTGGACAAACAAAGAAATCATACCGATTCCCAGCAATGTTTTCACAATAAACTCTTTTCCAAGGATTTTAAGACCAATGAAAAGCAATAAAATATTAATTGCAGCAAACAATAACGACAGAGGAATCTTTAAAAAAGTATGAAGCAAAATTGCTATACCTGATACTCCGCCGCTGACAATGTCATTCGGCTCTAAAAATATACTGATTGCCATACCTGTCAGCATGGTACCTGTTATGGTAACTGCTATGGATTTTGCTTTTTTCATATGTATTCTCCCCAAAAATATAAATTCTTATCCTTTTACTTTATGTCCGCTTTTTGGTATAGTAAAACCTCCAAAATTTGTATTTTGGCTATACCCATTTGGAGGTTTATACAATCTTAAAAATATTTTTTATAAAATAGCGGATGAATTCCCTTCGTTTTCAGAATATACGCGTTCTACAATATTCTGAACAAAAATTGCGTCCTCAGCTGTAACTTCAGGCTCTTTATCATTTAAAATTGCATATCCGAAAGATTCCACTTCTTTTGTGTACATATTACCAAACTCGACCTGAAGTTTAACAGGATGATTGTCGCCGCGGTTTTGTGCCGCATTATAGCCTAAGGAATCATCAGAAATCAAAACAGATACATCGCCGCCTTCCACCTGGCCAATTGTCCCCTCTGCTATAATACTACCCTTAGTTCCATAGATTTCAAGTTTGCATTTGGCAGCTGCATCAGGAATATTAAAGTTTGCATCAACCATAGCCAGTGCGCCGTTTTCCATTTTCATCACAATAGCGGCTGAATCATCCGCATTATAGTGAAAGGTTTGCGTTTCTGTAAAGCCTGTTACCGCAACCGCTTTTAAACCGGTAATGTACTGTAAAAGGTCAATGCAATGAATCCCCATATCCATAAGTGCACCCCCGCCGGATAAACTTTTGTTTTGGCGCCAATTATTCGGAATATCAGGATACCAGCATGTAAGCTGACCCCGCATTGACACGACATTGCCAAGCTTACCTTCCGCTATGAGTTTTTTCATTGCTTTGTGATAGCTGTGAAATCTCATCATAAGTCCAACGCCTAGCTTAACGCCTTCGCATCTGCAGCAAGCAGCAATCTCCTTAGATTCCGCAACAGTAAGTCCCATTGGTTTTTCCAGAAGAATATGTTTTTTTGCCTTGGCGGCGGCAATGGCCTGCGCTTTATGGCAGAAAACCGGAGAGGCAATATATACTGCGTCTATTTCTTTGACGCACAACAAATCTTCATAATTGTCAAATGCATATTTTGCGTTGTATTTTTCTTTTATTTTTTCAGCGATCTCACCGTTTATATCCATTACTGCAACAAGCTCGGCATTGTCGGCAAGCAACAGACCCGGTATGGTTCTGCGATCTGCAATGCCGCCGCAGCCGATTACTCCCCATTTAATTTTCATAGAATTACCTCCCGAATATCAAATAATCAATCTGCGCAAAACATCTTTGTACCAAAATCGCTATCCTATTTCCCAGCCTGCATTTCGCTGACTGATTCTAAAATAGCATCAGCCATATATTCCAGTTGCTCCTGAGTTAAGCCGTAAAGAGGAAGGTGTGTAAAACGTTTGTAGAACACTTTTTCGCAAACAGGACAACTTTTAGCGATTTCTTCAGAATCGTATCCCATATCGCTAACAACTTTAAACCTGTAAAGCGGTCCGAAATGAGGAATATTTGTAACACCCTTTTCTTGCAGTTTTTGCTTTAATACCTGAACATCTCCGCCTGCTTTTGCAGGGTCTATCTGTAAAAGGTAGAGATGAAAAGTAGATTTTATTTCATCATCTCCCAAACTCTGAGGGATAATTGCATCGTTACCCGCCAGGCGGCTGTTAATATATTCGGCAGCCTTGCGGCGCTCTGCAATTATTTCTTCATTGCGTGCCAACTGGAGTGTGAGACCAAGAGCTTGGATTTCCGTTGTAGAATAATTACCCGCAACAAACGGCTCGTATTTTCCCGGAATGGGAGTGATGTTATACAGCCAGTCCTTGATCGGCGCTGAAAAATCAAGACCTAAAAAGCGTGCGCGTTTCATCTCGTCGCCAAACCCAGGAATATTTGTTGTAACTATACCACCTTCGCCAAAGGAAGTAATATTTTTAACTTCGTGCATGCTAAAGGCTGCAAAATCACCGATAGTGCCGATTTTCTTACCCTTGTACATAGCACCGAATGCGTGGGCAGCATCCTCCAAAACTAGAATATCATGCTTTTTTGCAAGCTCCATAATTGGGTCCATATCCACAGGATAGCCGCCGATATGTACAGGAACAATCATTTTGGTTTTAGGCGTAATTTTTTTAGCTACGTCAGCAGGATCCATATTAATCGTTTTCGGATCCACATCGGCAAAAACTAATTTTGCACCAATGGCTAATGGATATGCCATGGTAGCTACAAAAGTGATGGCAGGGACGATTACTTCATCGCCCGGTTTTAAATTCGCGTATTTATACGCGATTTCAAAACCTGCGGTTGCATTTGTGACAAAGGTTGCGGTGGTTGTGCCTAAATAATGATTACAAGCGGCTTCGGCTTCTTCCACCTTACTTGCCAATGAAAGCTTTCCCGGTGGTGTCGCGACATTTTCAAGCTTTTTTACCTGCTCCCAAACAGCGTTTAACGCATCGTTATATTCTTTTCCTTCCCCCTGCATTAAAAAACGAATCACTTCCATCAAGTCATGTACGTTGTAATTTTCGCCTACCGCCGCCCACGGAACACGAGTAGCACCGGTATTGTAACGAAAATCTGTTGCTTTTGGCGCCAATCCAATCTCCTCCTCTAATTTGGATTATTTTAAATTAGGTTTGTATAATTGCTGTAGCTTTTCATTTGGATGAAATCTTTCAAAATGAAATGCTCTAAGCAATTAATTTAATGCTTGAATTAATTATACCATCTAAATTAATGCTTGTCAATAGGGCTTGAAATTATATTTCCAGAATACGAAATATCAAATAAACGGTCGCACAGTTCAATAGCCGCGCTGCTTAATATATCCTCGCTGTTTAAGGACAGTGTAATAATTTGCATAACTTGCGTCAAAGCAAGAAATGAGCGTTTTTTCATATGATCAATTGCCTTTTCAAGCAAAGATGGACAATTTGAAAAATTGCCTGTGTTTAAAACCAAAACTGCAGGATTTAAAAGATTAATTAAGTTTGCAAGACCAATTCCTAGATACTGTGCACAATCGGATACAGCATATACTGCCGGTTCATCACCTTTTTGATATAACGTCTCAATTTCGGCTAATTCAGCACTCTTTCCGGATTTTTCAGCATATAGCCGGAGAATCCGTTCAACAGAACACATTACCTCCAGGCAACCTTGGTTGCCGCAAAAGCAAGGCTCGCCATTTTTTTCAATCGTGGTGTGACCAATTTCACCCAAAAACGAATGGTTAATTACTCCATTATATATCTGAACTGCTCCTATCCCATTTTCTAAATCAACAAAAAGCATATTTTTGGATAACTCCCGCTCAGTGGTTGCAGAAAAATCCGCAGCGCGTATGCGGGAGATATTGTCAACGAAAACAGGAAGACCTGTCTCTTGCTCTAAAATTTCTTTGATCTCTAGCCTGTGCCACTTCATGCTAGATGAAAAAACAAAGCGGCTGCCGTCCAATACCAAACCGGAAAAAATCACACCAATTCCTAGGGTATTTTTCACGCCGTGTTTGTCCATCAGTAGCACAATTTCATTTTTGAGTATTGATATCACGTTTGCAGGGGCAATTGATTTTATGGCAACCATGAAAGAGGATAGAATTTTTCCGCCTAGATCTGTATAAAAGATTTTTGCATTCGACTCATCTAAAAGAGCTATAATCAAACCAAACCTGTCTGCCCGAAACTGTAAAAGCGTACTTTTTCTGCCAACACGATCAGCATGCTCCGTGCCGCACTCCTCCAAAAGCCCCAATTTAAGGAGATATGAAGTAACATTTGTTATTGAGGCTAAGGAAAGACCTGTTTTTTCCGCAACTATCGGACGCGAAGTCATAGGATTTCTTCTTACATAGTTTAATACCTTAAGTCGATTCATTTTTTGCATTAGCTGTACATTTGCAACTTGTTTTTCCATCGAATCATCCCCTTCGTAGTTTATAAATGAATTATATCATTTTTATTATTTTTTTAAAATACATTATCATGAATCATATCAAAAAATTACCCTCGTTGCAACGGTGGACATAAGCAGTAAAATGGATAGTAGGAAAAGCCACCTTTTTGTATGATATAATCATGGAAAAGTATCTTGTTTTAAAAAAGCTGTGCTACACTGTCTTTAGATACTGCGAATTCGTTTTGGATCAGCGTGAAAAAAGTAGACACAACAAATATGCACGATCTGTTATAATAAATTACACACAAAAAAGGAGGCTTTTCATGTCTTTCAAAAATTACACCAAATAGGATGAAGATTTTAAAAAATCGCTCGTCTCACTCCATCAGAACGGGAAAACCCAGACCCAACTTTGTAAAGGATACGGCATTTCCCAATCTGCGCTCTTCAATACTTCTACGGTTATTTACGATTTAGAATGATCAAATACGGTGTATTACGGTTTTAAAATGCCTCATTTTTATTTTTAAAATATCTATATAATGCGAAAAACCTGTCACAAATTAAATAAAGTGACAGGCTTAATTCATTTTATTTTTTATTAATGCGATGGTCTTACCTTATCTCTAATACATGATGTAATAAATTGATTCAATGTCATATGCTCCGACTGTGCAAATACGGCAGCCTCTCTGTGAAGTTCGGGATCCAGTCTGATACTGATACTGCCTTTATAATATTTTTCTGGCTCAAC
>CASGBM010000128.1 GCA_949299615.1 uncultured Eubacteriales bacterium
TACAATTTTTCCACTTTTTTGTTTCTGCCGAAATATGCTTTAATATATGATACAAACGAAACTGCCATAAAAAATGCGCAGAGAATCAGCAGCAGAGTGACGGCCCATGCGTGCATTCCAGGGAAGATCACAAGCAGAATCATGCAGAGAAATAACACGACGGTGCTGACCTTGCCGGACATCAGCGCGCCGGGCAGCATTTGTCCCTTTCTGAGATACCAGCAGCCCATTACCAGCTGAAAGCCTTCTTTTAATGCGAAAAATCCAAAGAGCCACCATAATATGGGGTGCCTGCCGGCAACGCACAGCAGCATCACGCCCTGCGTTGCTTTATCGGCAATTGGATCAAGCGCTTTCCCGAGATTGGAAATCTGGTCGAAGCGCCTGGCAATCAGACCGTCGAACAGATCGGTTATGCAGGATAAAGCCAGGATTGCTCCGGACAGGAGATAATCCTTTGCTGTTTCCGCATGCACGTACAGCATCGCGTAGACCGGGATCAATAAAAGGCGGAACAAGCTCAAAAGGTTCGGGATCGTTATGATACGTCTCGCTTTTCGCTTCTTTTCCTCACAGCAGCTGCGGACGGCTTCCGCAATTTCCCCAACCGATAGCTCAGAATTGCGCAAAAGCTCTTGTGCCTGCTGCATACGCACCTGTGTCAAATATTCTAAAAAACCAAAACCCGTCCACTTTTTAAATTGTTTGGAGAAATATGTTACCTCCATGCAAGCCATCCTTGCAGCTTCCCCAAGGGTGATTTCCCGGCTGAAATTTTCACTGATAAAGCGTGCTACTGCCTGAATTTTATCCAATTTTTCCGCAGAATCTTTCCTTACCCCTGCTCCATGACGCAAAACAAAAGAAAAAAGGCTGCCAAGCGCACACATTTTCGACATTTTTGCACAGCCATCTTCTTTCTCTCTTTCCTGCTCCATGGCTTCAAACAGCTTTTGGACGGATGAACGATACTGCTGCGGAAGACGTATACATCCCAACTGGAGAAACCGCTGCATTTCTTCTGCTCCAAGCATTGCCGCAAGCGGAGCTGCAAATTCATCAGAAAAATAAACCACATACCTCTCATAATTGCCGCAAGACCTCTGGGTCGTTCGATGCAGGCTCCCCTTTGGAATAACCACCAGATCGCCTGCCTCCACGTAGTAAATGCTATGTCCGATAAAATATCGCCTGCTGCCTGACAGAAGATAATAAATTTCATGGTAATTATGGCTATGCGCCTGGGGCATGTCCCACGGGATTCGGCTTTTCATCCTTTCAATATGAAATCCGCCTTCATAATTTTGTTCCATTTGTTCTACGCCCCTTTCATACCGATAATCTCTCCTTTATGATTGTATCACAAAAATTTAAACATGGCAATAATTCTGTAAATTTAATGCATTTTTCGCAATATTTTTGTATCTTTTACAGAAATATTGCTGTATACTGAAGGCAGAAAGGAGAGAAGAATATGAAAAAAATTGATCAAGTAATAAAAAAAACAATCCGTCCCGAAAAGGTCATCCAGTTTGGAGAAGGCGGATTTCTTCGCGGATTTGCAGATTGGATGCTGCAAAAGCTGAACGATTCCGGACTTTTTTGCGGCAGTGTGGTTGTCGTCCAGCCAATTGAACAAGGACTGTGTGCGAAACTTTCCGAACAAAACTGTATTTATACTCATGTGATGCGGGGACTGGAAGATGGAAAACCGACCGTTACACAAGATGCCATTGATGTCATTTCGCGTTGCTGTGAACCATATAAAGATTTTCAAGCATTTCTCTCGCTTGCCGATGACCCGTCTTTTCGTTTCGTTGTGTCTAATACTACAGAATCCGGCATTGCCTATCACCCTGGGGACGCGCTAACAGATACCCCGCCTGTTTCTTTTCCGGCAAAGCTCACTTGTCTGCTCTACCGCAGGTATCAAAACCAAATGGACGGCTTTGTATTCCTGCCTTGCGAGCTGATTGATCAAAACGGAAAAAAACTTAAGGAAATAATTTTGCACTATGCATCAGACTGGAAACTGGAGGAAGGCTTTGTAAAATGGCTGGAAGAAAAGAATATTTTTTGCAACACTTTGGTTGACCGAATTGTAACCGGCCATCCGACCGAAAATCTTGATCTTCCATATGAGGATAAAATGGCAAACACCTCTGAACTTTTTCACTTATGGGTGATCGAGGGCCCTGCCTCTGTTCAGGAAGAACTGCCCTTTGACCGTGCCGGGCTCCATGTGGTTTGGACAAATCAGCTGGAACGTTATCGCACCAGAAAGGTCCGCATTTTAAACGGCGCACACACTTCTTTCGTTGCCTACGCCATGCTGCGCGGTTTTGAAACCGTTGGGGACTGTATAAACGATTCGAAAATGGCTTCTTTTATAAAGCATTGTATTTATGACGAAATCATCCCCACGCTTGACCTTCCGAAAGCGGAGCTGACAGAATATGCTGACAGCGTTTTGGAACGGTTTGCCAATCCTTTTATTTGCCACAAATTATCTTCCATTGCTTTAAACTCTATCAGTAAATTTAAAGTGCGCGTCCTGCCGTCTATATTGGAATATCAAAAACGATATGGCAGCTATCCCAGCCATCTTCTGAAAGGGTTTGCGGCGCTTTTAGAATTTTATCAGACAGATATGGCTATGGATGCGCCTGAGATAATCGCCGCAATCAAAAACCGCACGCTCGATGAAATACTATCCAATACGGAACTTTGGGGACAGGACTTATCGTGCCTGAAAAAGGAGGTTTTACCGTTTGTTAATTCATCCGAAGGATAATGTTGAAATTCATTTGGAAAACGGCCACAAGTATGCCGTCAGAGATATAAAAAGCGGTGAAAACGTTATCAAATATGGTTTCCCCATCGGCACTGCCACTGCCGAAATCAAACGCGGAGAGCATGTACATACGCATAATTTAAAAACAAACCTCGGCAATGTTCAAGATTACAGTTATCATCCCTTGGTTTTTCCCAAAAAAGATTCTCCGAAAAATATTCCGCATTTTAATGGTTATCTCCGTAACAATGGGAGTGTGGGGATCCGCAATGATGTTTGGATCATTAATACGGTCGGCTGTGTCAATAAAATCGCACAGCAGCTGGCAGAAAAATCTGGCAGTATGTTTTTCCCCCATCCCTTTGGCTGTTCCCAATTAGGTGGAGATCACCAACTGACACAAAAAATTTTAAAAGGTTTGGTTAACCATCCTAACGCCGGCGGAGTTTTGGTGCTGGGGCTCGGCTGCGAAAACAACAATTTACGCGCCTTTCAGCATGTGCTGGGAGAATACGATCCGAATCGAGTGAAATTTTTAAACGCACAGGATACAGAGGATGAAATCACAGAGGGACTCCGCCTGATCACCCAGTTAAAGCAATACGCCGCGCAGTTTACACGCACCCGTCTTCCGATTTCCCATCTAAGCGTCGGCTTAAAATGCGGCGGCAGCGACGGTTTTAGCGGAATTACGGCAAATCCCTTGGTTGGGCGCTTTTCTGATCGTTTAATCCGCTTGGGGGGCAGCACAGTTTTAACAGAAGTTCCGGAAATGTTTGGCGCAGAGACATTATTGATGGACCGATGCCAAAACCGTGAAACTTTTGAAAAAACCGTCTTACTCATTAATCAGTTTAAAGATTATTTTCTCCGTCATGGTCAGGTGATTTATGAAAACCCTTCGCCAGGAAATAAAGACGGCGGAATTACAACACTGGAAGAAAAGTCGCTGGGCTGTGTTCAAAAAGGTGGTCAAGCCCCTGTTGTTGATGTTTTGGGATATGGGGAAACGGTCACGAAAACGGGGCTCAACCTTTTGGACGGACCCGGAAATGATATGGTCGCAGTAACAAACCTTACCGCTGCCGGCGCACATATGATTTTGTTCACCACCGGCCGCGGTACGCCGCTCGGTGCTCCGGTACCAACCATCAAAATTTCCAGCAACACGCAGCTTGCCGCACGCAAAGCAAATTGGATTGATTTTGATGCCGGACGCCTGCTCCACACGGCTGATACCGCTGCGCTGGACGAGGAATTTTTTGAAGGTATAGTTCAAACAGCAAGCGGGCGACAAACCAAAAACGAACAAAACGGATACCGGGAAATTTCCATTTTTAAAGACGGGGTGATATTATGAATTTTATTCATGAAAACTTTATGCTCCAAGGAGAAACCGCTAAAAAGCTATATCACAATTATGCAAAAGGACTGCCGATCATTGACTATCACTGTCACCTAAGCCCTCAGATGATTGCTGAAAACCATCGGTTTTTAAATATAACGGAGCTCATGCTGGGCGGCGATCACTATAAATGGCGTGTAATGCGCGCGGCAGGGATTGACGAAAAATATATCACCGGCGATGCCGATGATTATGACAAGTTTTTAAAATGGGCACAGGTGCTGCCTCTTTGCATCGGGAACCCATTGTATCATTGGACGCATTTGGAATTAAAACGCTATTTTGACATTGACGAACCACTGACACCCAAAAATGTAGATGCTGTGTGGCAGCGCTGCAATGATCTTTTACAGCGCGAGGAATTTTATGCGCGGGGACTGATTTTACAGTCGAACATCGAGGTCATTTGCACCACGGACGATCCTCTTGATTCTCTGGAATACCATCAAAAATTAAAAGACAGCTTTGACGTAAAAATTCTTCCTGCGTTCCGCCCGGACAAAGCAGTTGAAATTGGCAAAGAGACGTTTCGTCCATACATGCAGAAAATGGGTGTATCCACCTATGAAGATTTATGCATAAAAATAAAAGAGCGAATTGCGTATTTTCATGCAAACGGCTGTCGGATTTCTGATCATGCATTAGAATACGTCCCTTTTTCCACCGGCAACGGTAAACAAGCGTTTGAAAAAGCCATGTGCGGCAAGCCGCTCACACGAGCGGAAGAAGACAGCTATAAAACAGAAATTCTGTTGCTTTGCGCCGGGGAATATACTCGTTTGGGCTGGGCAATGCAGCTGCACATCGGCGCGCTTCGCAATAACAATACTCCCATGTTTCATTTGCTTGGTCCTGACACTGGTTATGATTGTGCAAATGATCTTTGCATCGCAGATGCGCTTGTCCGTTTTCTAGACCGTCTGGAATCCTGGGATTGTCTTCCAAAAACGATTCTCTACACACTAAACCCCAAGGACAACCCTGTTCTCAGCACGGTTTTGGGAAGCTTTCAGAAAGCGCCGTTTTACGGGAAACTGCAGTTCGGCTCCGGTTGGTGGTTTAATGACCAAAAAGACGGTATGGTCGGACAGATGACCTCTCTTGCCAACGTCGGTCTGTTGAGCACTTTTGTCGGCATGCTTACGGATTCCCGCAGCTTTATCTCCTACCCGCGCCACGAATATTTCCGGAGAATCCTCTGTAATCTGATCGGCGGCTGGGTGGATAACGGAGAATATCCATGCGATGAAGAATATTTATCAAGAATCATTTATGATATTTGTTACGGAAATGCCAAACGGTATTTTGGCATTTAATTGATGACTGCTGAACAATTCTGAAACGCAGCCGCATAGCGGTTTGTAAGCGTTTCAGAATTGTTTAGGTGCAAGGTTTTCGTGCTTTTTTTGCCAAAAACCTTGCACTTTGTGTCGGATGTCGTCTCCCGACAGCCGACACAAACAGTCAGTCAATCAATGTCGTGAACCTAAAAATAG
>CASGBM010000129.1 GCA_949299615.1 uncultured Eubacteriales bacterium
CAATGTTGTGAACCTAAAAATAGCATTTTAATGCTGTTTTTAGGTGTGAAATTGTAAATTTCACACAAATGGTTTCGCAAAACCATTTGTTCAGTAGACCTTAAATACAATGGGATTAAAATCTTTACATTCCGCTACAATCTTATTTTTATAATTTTGTGGTGCAATGGATCCTGTTTATAAAAATAGTATATAGCAAACAGAAAGGGTGGGAAACTTGTTAGAATTTGAAGACAGAAAATCCATTCCGCCGGAGAGCAGGCCCGTAATCCGCACATACATAGACGGGGTGCCGGTATATAATTTTGGCTATTCCAGTTTTTATGCGGAAAGCCCTATGCTCACAGATGACACGGAAGTACAGAAGGGAAATATGCATGCGGCGAAAAAAATTCATCCCAAAAAAAGCTGGGAAATTAAGAGCAACCGTTTGGGCGCCAATCCGCCTAGAACGCCGAGACTTCCGGAGCATGACTATCAGCCGCTGGAATGTGTTAATTTGATTGATGGCAGTGATGAAACCTGCTGGGCTTCGCGGTATCATATCAGAAAAGATGAATCCCCGCTCCCATGGATCCGGATTGATTTGGCAAAAGCGCGGGAAATTTATAAAATTATTTTAAGAAAACGGAAAATTACCCACGACAGGAACAAACCGGGCAGCATTCCGATGTTTGATGGTGCAGTGGAAGTAGGCAGGGACATGCCGGGAAGAATTATTATAAAAGCCAGCCTTGACGCATACCGCTGGGATGTCTTGTTTGACGGGCAGACCCATGATACGCCGGAGAAAGAGACATTTGTATGTGAATTTTCCCCGAGAAGCTATCGGCAGATTTGGATTTTGGGAGATGATTTAAAATGGTGTGAAAGCTGGATGTGTGCATTTTCCATTGCCGGCGTTGAAATTTATGACATGCAGGAAAGAAATATTGCGCTTGCCTCATATGGCAACGGCATTACGGCAAGTTCTACCTTCCATGGACTCGGAAATGAACGGGAGACACACCATTGGCTTTGGCCGATCCATATGGATTTAGGGCTCAAATACTCCCGGATTGGCTATCATGATGATATGATCAACTGGCATTGGGTAGAACGTGAAAAAGGCGTGTATACAATGGATCCGGAATCAGAGGCGGCTATTGACCTGCTCGTGAACAACGGCGTAGAAATTGTATATGCTCTGGGATTCGGCAACCGCCTTTACCAAAAAGACCCTACACGGTATCTGCCGCAGCTTTGGGAATGGTACTTTGAAAACCCGGAACCGCCGAAGACAGAGGAAGCGCTGGCGGCGTGGGAAAAATTTGTCCGCTATTCGGTGAATTATTTTAAAGACCGGATTCACTATTTTGAGGTATGGAATGAATGGAACGGTGAGTGTTATTGGGGAGACGTGCCGGATACGGATTTATTTAATGACTGCTGAACAATTCTGAAACGCAGCCGCATAGCGGTTTGTAAGCGTTTCAGAATTGTTCAGCAGTCATTAAATAAAGTTCGTGTTCATGTTCCACAGGCAGTAGTGGATATGTATGCAGATGACGACAGCTCCGGCAACTTGACGGTTATGCTCGGAAATACTCGTCTGTTAAACGATCCGGACACGGTTATGGTGCAGGGAACAATTACAAAGGCCGAAGCTGGATGGCATGAGCTGGAATGCAATGTAGAAGGCAGGTACCGTTTTGTGCGGATATCCGGCTTTACCGGAAAAGCTGTGGGTGTGTCAGAAGTTGAGGTGTATACCGCAACGCCGGAGCAACCCGCTTACAGCATTGCGCAGCAGGCTTCAGCTTCTATAGATGAGGGAGTTGCGGGAAGCGGAATGCCTCAAGATGCTATAGATGGAAACCCGGATACGGCATGGAGTTCTTCACAAGGTTCCTACAGCCGGTTTATGATTGATTTAGGAAAAGGCTATAACGTAGCACAAATTATAGTAAAATCAGCGGCAGGCGCTGATCCAAACGGACGTCATTATCTCTGTTTGTTTGATGAAAATAAAACCGAACTGACCAATTATGGTGACTGCACGGATCTGAATTCATCGGATGGCATTTTATATTCCATTTACGAATCTACTCCGGTTCGGTATGTTGGTTTCCGGGCAGACGCCAGCGGCACCTGTTCTCTTGCAGAAGTGGAAATTATATCTTACGATGCGCCGCCAGCACCGGCAGAACTTTATAATGTTGCTCTGGGCGCGAGCGCACAGCTTGTAGAAGGTGGAGCAGGAACAGGAGCGCTTACTAATTTGTTTGATGGCAGCGAGGCCACAAGCTGGATGTCCGAAGGCGGCCGCTACGCAAGAGTAGATATTGATCTGGGCGCAGCGTTTACATTGGAGCAATTAAAACTGATCTCTCCGGCAGGAACACCGGCAAACCGGTATTATATCGGTCTTCAGGACGAGGATAAAGCAGATATTCCGGTAACACCGCAAATAACGGATTTTTGCAGTACGCAGTGGAGAACTTTTGATATCCCGGAAGGCACCAAACCGGTTCGGTATATTGTAGTGATGACAGACCGCGGAAACCAAATTGGTTTTTCAGAAATCCAGGCGCTTTCCTATGAACAGCCTGCGGCACCGGCAGAACTGAACAAGATTACACCGACAGAATATAGGATGACCCAGGGCGCGACCTTGACAGGCGATCCGGCGAATCTTTTTGACGGTCAGACAGAAACCGGCTGGGTCACACAAGGCACATATACCCGTTTGGTTGTTGACCTGGGAGCAGAGTATAATCTGGAGAAAATCCGCTTCAACTTCCCTGAGTCGGAAGATAGCAAAGACTTCTTTATCTATGTTGTGGAAAGCATGGAGGCGGAGAGCGTACTAAAAGATTTCTATCCCAAAGCGGCAGCTGGCTGGATGGATGTTGCACTTACGGGCTGGGATCAGCCGGTCCGCTACTTGTGGATCGCGGCGTCTGCAGGAATTGATTTCCGCGAAGTGGAGTTTTTAACTTACGACGAAATTCAGGAGCCGGCAGAACCGACGCTTTATAATGTGGCGCTGGGCGCAACGGTTACCCCACAAGAAAATGCAGTAGCACAGGCAGGTACTTTGTCCAATATTACAGATGGAGAGGAATCAACCGATTGTACCCTGCTTTCTGGAACCGGTGTAGGATATGTAAAATTTTCCATTGACCTCGGCGCACAGTATGATGTAAAGCAGATCAGGGTCAAGGCTCCGTCTGGTAACGCTTCGGGATATGCAATTCAGCTTTTTGCCGGAACAGACGTTTATTCTACTCCAGACTATAGAGGTCATATTTTAGGCAGCTTTGAAGATGGCTGGGTTACATTTAATCTTCCTGAGGACGCACAGAGTGATTATGTTGCAGGAAAATTGCAAAGCTTTATGGTCATGTCCATCAATGGTGATGGTCTTGGAACATTTTCAGAAATAGAAGTGCTGTCAGAGCAACCGAAAGCATAAAATTTTGCATGGGTACATTTTATAACTGAATGACGAATCATTCGCGCATGGCTGTTTTGCTGTAAGGCAAACAGTCATGCGCCTTCTGTATTCAGAACGATGGAAAAATTCATTTGGGACGCGGGCAAAGGGCGGAGCGGCTGCGTGCCGAAGAGCAATTAAAATATCCCTGCTGCAAAAAAGGATATTTGAAATATAAGCAGTAATGATAAGATAGATCATTGATTATGGATGGGGGAATTACATGGAACATGTTTTTTTTACTACAACCATACACCTTTCCAGCTGGCCGTATAAAAAGGTGAAAAACGATCCGCCGGAACAGCACCGGCAGGATGAGGCAATTGCTAAAATGCACCGGTTTTGCCACGAAATTTATTCTGTGCCGGTTACTTGGATTGTATCCTGGGGCGCCATGAAAAAATACGGCACGCTTCTTCGCGGGTACTGCACAAAGTACGGAGACGAAGTGGGAATCATGGAATACGGCATCTACCCGAAAAACATTTTGGAGGGGGAAACGGAACCTTGTCAGGAGTGGGTGGAGGAACTCGGTCTCACCCGCCCGGATGAGTTTATTTCCTCCGAACCGGAATTGGTTGGGACGGAAAGCTGGAACGATATGCCGTATGAAAAACAAAAGCGATGTATTTCGTACTTGAAAAAACAGTATGAGGAAGAGTTAGGAGTCCCGGTCACCACCTTTGCTGTACCGTTTATCAACGCCGATACCATCCGTGTCTTTCACGAAGTTGGGATCACCTGTTCCTGGGCGTATAACTGGAATTATTTCTGCGAAGGGATCAATAACAAAGGCTGCCCGTTTTCTCCGTTTTATCCCGGAACACAAAACCACAATGTGCCGGAGCAAAACCGGGAAGAATGTAAAACGCTGGCGGTGCATTGGGGGATGAGCCCATATTGCCTGCTGTATGGCTCAGATACGAAATCACGCCGGGATGCCTCGTGGTGTTTAAATTCAATGGAGCTTACCAACCGCAGTATGGGGCTGAATCAATCCGATTATGACCGCCGCCTGATTGCCGAGCGTGTGTCGCAGGCGGCGTATAACCCCTATGTCCACCTGCCCGTCCAGCTGGAGGCGGTATGGATGGACGAAGAGGATATTTCAGGGTGTGGTCGTCATGAACAGTTCCCCAGCTTTAATCCGCACTGCACAGAAAATTTTTACAAGCAGATAGAAGAATGCCTTCGCCTGGGTGCACAGCCGGTGACCCACCGGGAATTTGCCGAGTGGCATCAAAAAAATATCGGGGATACCGCTGAAATGGTAACCTATTCGGAAGATGTTACCGGAGGAGCGGTTGGAAACGGCAAGGATTCCGTTGCGGAACCGTTTCTGATTTATTCGGATAAAACGCGGCAATATTGGTTCTCGCGGGCATATGGCATCAATTACATCAGAAAATATGAATATGACCGGATTCAGCCGAACCGACACGGGGAATATCCGTTTTTCCGGGAACCGCAGGTTTATTTAAAAACAAAGCACGGTATTGTCCTGCGGACAGGGATCCATATTGCGGATGGCAGGGCATATTATGCAGCAAGCGGCCTTTCCTTTACTGCTTATGAAGACGTGCCGGACTATGCCGGCGCGGTCTGGAGCCTGAACCTGCCGGAGGAAGTTGCGGAACAGGATTTGCAAATGCAAGGAATCAAGCGGCTAAAGCTGATTCGAGAGAAAAATGCTGCCTTGTTTTTTGCAGATTTTCAAGAAGGGGAAAATGAACTTTTGCTCTGGTCGGACGTTCCTGCCCAATTTGTCCGCGTTGCCCGAAAGGAGAGGGTAGGCAGGAGATATGAAATCTGGATAGAAAATACGGGAAACGAAATGAGGTTTGCAAGATTGCATGAAGTCATAGACCGCAATTTGCGTATTGGCGGGTTTTGGTGGGACGGCATATATTATCACAGCATTTATGCATTCGATTCTGCCTGGTATGACTATCAGACCGGAGAATTTTCGTTTGGGGCATGCTACCCGCGCACGTTTCATTTGAACAGAGGATATACCAGGCTCAGTCTGGAACTGCTGTAAAAAATATCCCCGCCAGGCTTTAAAAATTCAGCTGGCGGCGGGGATATTTCTTGTATAATGAAAACCACGCGATAGTCGCGTGGTTCAAGAGAGGTTAACCGGTGAGAAAAAATCCTCCTCATGTGGTAATATAAAAGTGGTCTGTCAGC
>CASGBM010000130.1 GCA_949299615.1 uncultured Eubacteriales bacterium
GATTAAAACTGCCACGGAAAAGACACAGGCCAAAGCAAAAACGATTCTGGATGCGGTTTGTGCAGCGGATGGTTTGCGTAACCGAGGGGTCAAGTGTGGTGCGCCGAGTTACAATAACTTTGCGGTCAATCGGGACACCAATTGCGCATCGGCGCTGCTCGAAATGGGCTTTATCAGCAATCCGAACGACAGTGCGTCTTTGGATAAAAACTTTGACGCGATTGCCCTTGCGATTGCAAAAAGCCTTTGCTCGATTGTTGGTGTAACATACAAAACACCTGATGTGACAGGCGATGTGAACGGCGATGGCAAGGTTACCACGGCAGATGCGCGCGATGCGCTGCGGTCTGCGGTAGGTTTAGAAATATTGACTGACACGCAAAAGCAAAAAGCAGACACCAACGGCGACGGCAGCGTTACCACTGCGGACGCCCGGGATCTTTTAAGGAAAGCAACAGGGCTTGAGTCATGATGAATATGTCGATATGGGAACTGCTCTTACTCATGGGCATTCCCTCCGCCGTCACCGGCTTTGCCTTCGGTGCACTGAAAAAATGGTTAAACAGCAGGGAGCAGCGCATCGAGGAGCGGGAGAAAGCCCGGGCGGAAATGGAGTATATGCTGGTGGAGGCGGTCAATGCCTCTCTCAGCCTTGGCGAAGCCACCGCCAACGCCGTATCGCGCATTCCCGATACCCATTGTAACGGAGACATGCACGAGGCACTGGACTATGCCCGGGATGTCAAGCATCGCCAAAAAGCTTTGCTGACCCGTCTAGGCATTCAGGCCTTGAACGAAGAGGGCGTCTGAATACCGCCAAAAGAGCATATATATGAAATAGGAGAATCGAAAGGAGAGAAATATGGAACTGCTTACTTATATTACAGAAAAAGCCCTGATTTTAATTCCGGTGTTATTGATTATCGGTAAAATCCTGAAAGGCATTCAGAAAATTCCCGATAAGTGGATACCGTTAATCCTGCTGCCTCTGGGTATCGTCGGTGCCATGGCGCTCGGCGGCTGGACGGTGGATTCCGCCATTCAGGGCATTCTGGTGACCGGTACGGCCGTTTATGGCAATCAGGTCGTGAAACAATTAAAAAAGGAAGCATAAAACCGAAAGCAACCGCCCCGGTGCGCTGCCGCAAGACAGCCGCCGGGGCGGTTTTTGTTTTTTATATGCCAGTATTACAACTGTTGCGCGCAATGAGCGGAAAGCAAATTTATTGTCATTTAACCCCATTAAAAAATAGAAGAACTTAAAAAAGAAGTTGTCATGCCATGAAATTTGTGGTGTAATATAGATAACAATAGAAGAAAGGAAAAAGTAACGATGACATTGAAAGAAGCAAGGCTTGCTGCCGGTCTTACGCAGCAAGCCATGTCCGAGCAGTTTGAAATTCCGAAAAGAACGATTGAAGATTGGGAATCCGGACGCCATAAATGCCCTGCATATGTTCAGCGGCTCATAATAAAAGAGCTGCAACGGATTGCAGACGGTGAAGCATAAAAACGCTTTGAGCTGTTGAGAAATTTCGACAGCTCAAAATGGTGGCTTGACAAATTTCGACAAATATGCAATAATATAGAAAAACTTTTATAAAAGAAATTGCTGTGATACCAATGCTGTTGTTGTATGCAATATTGGAAACTTATAATTTAATAATGATAATTATTGAGAAAAATAGCAAAGCATACATAGTATTTTATAAGGGAAAACGCAGCGCGTCACCGGCTTGTGCGATAAATTCTGCAACGGATTTTTATGATATTTTATAAAAAGCAATGCGCGGATAAATTACCGATAATATTCGCTTGGTTGGTTTTTGGTTCCGAAAGTGTGTAGGAAAATAGATGTAAAAGCGGGGGGGATGGCGCGTCAAAATGGCAGCCGTTAATAAACGGCCTATGTGTAAAAAATATGCTTGCGTTCAAGGTCGTGTGAACAGATAAAGGAGAGAGGATTATGACTTGTCAACAATGCGGAAGTGTTTTTGAAGGTAAATTTTGCCCGAATTGCGGCGCACCTGCCGCAGCGGATGCGCAGGGCGGTCAGGGGACCGCACAGCCGCCTGCCGGAAATACCGCTGCTGCGCAGCAGCCCAACGGCGCGAATTTTTCAGGACAATCGACTTATGTTATGCCGCCCAATGCATCCATGCCGCCGCAAAAGCCAAAGAAAAAGTTTTATAAAAGATGGTGGTTTTGGCTGCTGATTGTCGTTGTGGTGCTGTTGATTCTCGGCAGTTTAGGCGGCGGTGAAGACACAACAACGCCTACAGAACCAACTCCTCAGGTCTCAGAAAGCGTCACGCAGGCGATTTCCGACGATACACAGGCAAACAGCAATCTGATTACCGTTCCGGATTTCAGCACCATGAGCAAAGAGGATATGGAAGCCTGGGCGGAAGCAAACACTGTCTCGCTGCGTTTCTCGGATGAATATTCCGATGCCATCCCTGAAGGCGGGCTGATTAGCCAAAGCAGAAATGTGAATGATCAGATTCGTACAGGCGGCACGATTCAAATTGTGCTTTCAAAAGGTCCAAAGCCGCCGATGGAATATTTGAACGCTTTAGCAAAAGCCCAGACTTATTCTGATATGATGCACATGTCCAAACAGGGTATTTATGACCAGCTGGTGTCGGAATACGGCGAAGCCTTTCCGGCAGACGCGGCACAGTATGCCATAGACCACCTGGAAGCAGACTATTTTGCCAATGCGTTGGAAAAAGCCAAAACATATGCGGAAATGATGAACATGTCCAAAAGCGCCATTTATGACCAGCTGGTATCAGAGTATGGCGAGCAGTTCACGCCCGAAGAAGCGCAGTACGCTATTGACCATCTGGAAGACTAAGTTGGTAGTAGCTGAAAAAGAGATCTTGCTGAACCAGCATAACCTCCGAGATTTGCCGAACAGGCAATCTCGGGGGTTGCGTTTTATCTATTGTTTTGCGGTGGTGCAGAATCGATTCTTGATGTTCTCAGAAAAAACAAAGGAATGTAGAGCAAAAGCATGGCGCAGGTCTTGTTTTGTCAATCGCCACAGGAGCGTGGGGCAACTTTGCGCATTATATGCACAAAGTCAATGGGACGGGTTTGCAGCGATTCGGTTTCGTTTAGGCTATCTTGAATCGCCTGGGCATCCGCGCCGGCGGCTTTCAGCTTTTCCAGTTTGGTAAACCAAAGGGGCTTCAGGCAGCGGTATAATAGCGGCGCCGCTTCGATTTCGAGGGCGGAAAAGCGGTAAACAGCGCTCACTTTTTGCAAGACGGAAAGCAGATACGCGATTTCCTCATCGACATCGGCAATCCAGTAGATTTCCCGGAACAGGTAATTCAAAAACACATCCCGGCCGCACAGGTTGAAATCCAGTATGCCTGCAAACTTTCCGTTCTCATCCAGCAGAATATTGGTGGGGTTTAAGTCCGCCTGAAAAACAGAAGTCGACAGGCGCGGGTAGATTTGTTGCAGCTGCCGGCGATTTTCTGTCCAGCGCTGCCAGATGCGCGCAATTTGCTTTTGAAATGCGGCGGGGAGCGTATCGGCATACGCTTTCCATTGGCAGGCGTTGTCCAGCACCTCATCGGAAGCATCGCTTGGGGCAAACCGCTCAAACAGACAGTAGCCGGACGGATATGCGGTAAAATCCAGCTGCATGGCGGCTATTTTTGCGGTCATAACAAAGGCGTCAAGCATATATTCCCGCCGCTGCGCCATGGGGAAAGCCGTATTTTCTCCGCCTCTTGCTTCTGCCGTGGCGTATGTTGCATATTCTTCCGCCCACGCAACACAAGAATGGTCTTTGTAATGCACAATTGGGAAGTCATGCTTTTTGGAACAGAGAATCGCCGGGCAGTAGTAACCGAGCGCGCGATAGCTCTTTGCGCATTGCTGCCATGTCTCTATTTTTGCCGGAAAGGTAAAATCATTATCGGCAAGTTTCAGCACATACCGCTCGCCCGAATCCCACGTGGCGAGAATGGTTTCTCTGAAATCATTCACCCCACAGCTGGTGCTGATAATCTTCGTTTCTTGCGGGGATGAATCAAAAAACAGGCGAAAAATAGACAACAGTTCGCCGTTGTCCGGTCTTACCATATCGGATCCCTCCTTACCTGATGCGCTGCTTTTCATCGATTGGCGCAAAATTTTATATTATAGTAAAAAGCCCACTGTAATTTCAGGAACTACAGTGGGCTTTTGTGGCGGAGAAGGAGGGACTCGAACCCTCGCGCCGGTTACCCGACCTACGCCCTTAGCAGGGGCGCAAAGAATGGCGGTATTGCTTGCGTTTGAAGCTCTAAGGGGGTAGCAGGGGGGTAGTAGCGCATATACACTCCTTAAACAGACATCCACACTGTATTAACTACAAGAATCATATCATATTTTCAATGGTTAAGCAATCTTTTTTAGTTTAGTATATGTAATAAAAAAAGCGCAGCGGCAGATGGAATCCGCCGCTGCGCCTTTTTGGGTAAAGTTATCGTCTACCCTTAGTAGAAGGATTTAGCTCGGTTGAAAATGTATTGGGTTCTCGGACAAGGATTTCTGACAGGTCACATCCCAATGCTTCACAGATTAAATCGAGATAGTCAAGGTTAACCCGTTCGCACAATTCATGATACATTTCATTGATTGTGGTAGGTCGAATGCCTGTTTTTCTTGCCAGGTCTGCCTGCGTCCAACGCAGTTCACCGAGTTTCCGCGAAAGTAAAATTCTGATAGCCATCGCCATCGCTCCTTCGTGATAATATTAGCACTTTTCACGGAATAAAAGTGCTAATTGTCAGATTATCACGAAATAAGTAATAGTTAACCACAATCGAAGTGATTAACTATTACCGTTGCTTTATTTATTTATATAATGAACGAACGATACACTCGCCTTTTCTTCAAAAATATTGACGAGAACATCTACAAGTTCATCTCTATCGTTTATGTCTACACCATCCGGTAAATCTAAGATGTCAAAAACAATAGCACTGTTTTCTCTGTGTTCTTTTGGTGCGATGTCTTCGCATTCCATGACTGCATCCTCAAGTTCAATCATTGCTCTGGCTGAATCTGTTCCAATATAAATGACATGTATGTGCCCGTTCCAATCTCTGGTAAGTTCTTTTGTTTCGGGGTCGTAGTTACTGATGGATACCATGTATTGTTTCATTTTGATTGTCCTTTCTTTCTTTGGAAATTTTGTATTCTTGGCGGGGGATTGCTCCCCCGCCGGTTTTGTTTACCACTCTTCTTTCATTGCTTCTCTTCATTCAATTCTTCGATTACCTTCAATTCCACATCGATATAATTGTCAAATGCTTCCGTCAGATTATCAATTAACATAGGGATTGTCAAACTGTATTGAACAAATGTCTTGTCACCATTAAGCTCATTCTCCATCAGGTCAACAATTTCTTTCATTTTTTTCATTGCAGCAATGTGGTCTGGGTGTTTCCGCATCTTCATTTCTTTGTCTGTCATTTTTATCGTCCTTTCTGATTTTCAAGGGATTTTGTGTTCCCTCTTGATTACATCTATAGTATATCACAAAACTTTGTGCATATCAATAGGCGATATACACAAAGTTTTGTGTATATTTTTATGCATAATGTCACTTGATTTTTTATGCATAATGTCACTTGATTTTGTGTATATTATTTTGTATAATAGGCATGATGAGAGGACTGGTGTTATGATAAAATACGATAAACTGTACGCATTACTAAAAGCCAATGGATATACATCCTATACAATCCGCAAAGAAAACATAATCGGTCAGGGAACGCTGACGGCCATAAAAAATGGAAAAGGTGGATTAGACCGTAAAACGATAGATAAACTATGCAAAAAGTTTAACTGTCAGCCGGGAGACCTGATGGAATATGTGCCTGATGACCAATGATTTTGCACTTGTCAAGCCATTTTTCGCAAAAAAATCGGAGTTGTCAGTTTTTTTCGACAGCTCCGATTTTTATACTTGACATTGTAAATATTGTTTGCTACTATATAGTTGCTGTTGAACACAGCATGTCGTGGTTTCCGTTTCGATGAAACCATGTTGGATTAAAAAGAAAAAAAGATTGCACTTGTTTTCGTATCTGCAAGGTTCAAGACGAGTAAAATCGGGAAAAACACCATCGGCGCCGATGGTGTTTTTTCTTGTGTTTTTGTTAGAACTACATTTGGAACCCTCTGTATTTCCCAAATGTACCAAACAAACCAAATTTACAAAGCCAACCTGAAAGGTCTTGTTCTGCTGCTGTCCAATTAGATGAATCCAGAACATCTTTTGTTCCTTCCACCCTTTTAGGGTAGTTATATCGCCCAACATCGAAGACATTCCGACATACAAATCTTATTATCTCGCCGTTTATTGATTGGTAATCAGCATCGATATACCCATCGCGTCCATTTTCACCACCTTTGGGTAGTTCCTCACTATATGTTCTAATTATTTTCCACTGTTTGGATTCTTCTTGTAATTTTTCCTCCATTTTCTTTTTCTTATCTTCCTCTTCAGTTAAAATTTTCTTTAACTGTGAAATGTACTCATCAATTTTAGCTTTCACTATCTTTTTTATATCATCATTAAATGATATTTTCGTGTAGACAGTACGGTTATATTCACTGTTTCTCTCTTTTGTCCACTCTTCGTCAGCTGTGCTCACAGAAAGAATGCGAGAGATATAATTTTCATTCTTTGTTTCCGGCTTCAGTTTTGGTATTTCATTCGATATAAGCCAATCCAAAAAATCATTGCTTATTGGATGTTCGTGCAAATCCTTAAGACAAAAAGTAATACAATTAAAAGGATACCCCTCGCTGCTTAGAATTTGCGGTTCATCGATTTTTTTTCTTAATTTCTCAAAGACCTCAATATCATACTCCGCCTTTCTAAAACCGGGGCAAAGTGGATATGAAAAATCGTATTCGTAGATGTGTCCAAAAATGTTTAATTTAATAATGTTAGTCATTTGGTTTTCCTCCTATTTATAATCATTTTTATTTTCCCATCTGTAAAGTGTCTTGTCAAGCACTTTTTGCAAAAGCGAAGCAGCTGTCGAATTTTTCCGACACCTTTTTATGCTGCCATCTTTGCAACAGAAGCCTTAGCAAGTTTGACCACGCGGTAAACCTCGCGCAGGCAAGCGGCAAATGTGACTTGGTAATTGGCACCAGCGTATTTGCTGACGGTCTCTTTTGCCATCCGATGCGCTTCGGCAAACATCTCCGATTTGCTGACATCGGCAACTTTTTTCGCAAAGTTGCTGTCCTGTGCTATCAGGTCATCCGTGGTGACCTGGGGAGACTGCTTTTTGACAATGACCTTGATGGTCTTAGTCGCGGGGTTGTAAGACCCATAGACAGTGCGGTTGTCAGCATAATTGCGCTTATATTCGCCGTAGTGCATCTCGACGATTTCCTCGTTGGATGCGCAGGTGGCGGATTTGGCGGCGGCGTAGCAGTCCTGGCAGGTGTCGTAGTGGTCTTTTGCCCACTCTTCCCAGGCATCCGCCTTGCGGCGGCTGTGTTTTTCAACGCGGACAGTGAATTCTTTCCCACATTTTTTGCAGATACAAGTAACTTTCGCAATAGCCATGATGTCAATCTCCTTTAGTCGGGGATTTTGTACTCCCCTTGATTACATCTATAGTATATCACAAAACTTTGTGCATATCAATAGGCGATATACACAAAGTTTTGTGTATATTTTTATGCATAATGTCACTTGATTT